>JAYSUN010000646.1:0-2856 GCA_043719045.1 Hyphomicrobiaceae bacterium
GCAAGCTCTGTGCTGATGTCGCCCAGTGATTTGGTCAGATCAAACTGGGCACCACCGGCCACCGAGCTGAAGAAAGGCTCCATCCCGGTTTTTTGCTGAATGTAGTGCTGCAGGCCGATGCCAATGATGGCGTCGGTGAAGCTTTTGTCTTTGGCCAGCGGCTTTACTGTGGCCAGTTTGCCAAAGTCGTCGACGAAGCGGTCGAGGATGCCGATTGGACTGATCGATTGGCTCGACACGCCAAACTGGTAGCGGATCAGATGGTCGATGAAGACGTTCCTCACCGAGCGCGTGTCGCCGCCGAAATACGAGGGGTCGAACATCACCGGCAGCAATTCAAGCAAATTGTGGCTCAAGCCGGTGAATTGACCGTTGTGCAGAAATGCCGCGAGCAGGCTGATGGAATGCAAGTCGACTGATGACGCATTTACTTTGCCTGGCTCCTCAAACAATTCTGGCTTGCGGGTTATCCGTCCCAGCCAGTTGACCGGCGCGACCGAGAGCACTTCGCCTCTCATGTTGATGTTCTGCACGGCGTTCTGGCGCGCCGGAAAATGGCTTAAATCAAAACTTGCCAACGCGCCATCTTCCAAAGCCACGCCCTGATTGACCAACTGCGCCATGTGTTGCCGCAATCTCAGCAGATTGTGAATGTTGATGGCGGCTCCAAATGGTGCTGAATTAAAAGTCACTGCAGAACGGCCAAAATAACTGGCAATCAATGACGCCAAGCCACCGCCTAGAGAGTGCCCGGTCAGCGTAATGTTGTCACCGTGCAGCTTGCGCGTGCGCAAATACAATTCGGCAGCTTGTTCCAGCTGCGCGTCGTATGAGCCGCTGACTCCCAGACGAACATCGGATACCAAATCCTGGGTGTCGTTGGTGCCTGTGTAGGCAATGACGATTTCGCTGCCGCGTTGGAATACGCCTGCGGAGAATCCTGTAGAGGGATCGTCCCGGATATAGTTGATGCGGGTCCAGCCGGAGGCGGACGGTAATTCGACAAGATTTGTCGGTTCGCGTCTAGCGTCATAAACGTTCGCCGACATCAACGCCAATTCCAATTCAAGTGGGGTTGCCATTTTCGTTTGCTCCTATTTTGAAAATCGAGTGGCACAGCTCATGTTTAAGTCTTTGTTGAACTTCTTGAACCATTCGGGGGGATTGAAGTCCTCCCTATGCTTGATCGGGAGCGTAATTAAGCCGCCACCACTATTCCAAGCGTTTTGCAGCAAATTGAAGTCCAATCCAGACGGAACATCTTTGGCGTAGATGCGCTGCCATTTGCCACCGCTCTCGACAAAGAATACAAAAGGCGGATTGGGGAATCCGTAGCGCTCACATTCTTCATAGACCTTCGGAAATGCCACGACATATGCTGACCCTTTCACAAAATCAAAAATCGCCGGATCGATATCGCCCACCCAATGAACCGCGCCACCCGGCTTGTCATATTCGATTTCCTGCTTGAGCACGCGTCCATGATGTCCAATCTCGCCAAAGCGCTCGCGCACCATGCGCCGCTTGACCACGATGATCGAGCCGTCAGCAAGCTTGACTTCTTCTTTCCATCTACGCGATACGTCGCATCCCATCATGACCAAACTCCCCAGGACAATTGCTGTTAAACGAAAAATCCATTTTTTTCTCACCATCAATTGCATTGCTGTGCGGTGCCGGTTCATGCCGTTCTCCTCAACAATTTCTTCGCGCGACAAGTTATGCCGGGCCTGGAATGGTAGGTTCGACGGCAACTGCGTGGTGCCGCAGATCCATTCATTCTCCTCCTGACATCGCCCCAGAAGCCGCCCCAGTTACTGCCGCCAACGACTGTTGGCGCAACGAACATCGCATCGGTCCCGTTACTGCCCCTGCCATAGGTCGTATAGATGCTGGTCGCTATCCCGGCTGTATCAAACGCAAACGTGCGCAGCGCGGCATCGTTGGCGGCGAGGTTGTCCAGCCCGGCCGGTGCTTCGACCGTAAAGGCCTCACGAAACGCAAAGTAGGTGCTGCTGCGGGTCAGATCCAGCCCGCGCAGCACGCGCCCGAACTCGTTGATCCCGGTGCGCACCGCGTCATAGCTGGTACTGATGGTGATTGGAGCACCCGCCGCCAGCGTAGCCGCGCTGCTCGCCGCCGCATCAGCCGCAATCGCCTCGGCCATGCGCTGTTTGAACACCGCCGTCACCGCATCAAGATGGCCAATCTCTTCATTGATGTTGGCATGCACCTGCCAGTCAATCAGGGCGTAGTCGTCCGTCACATGGGTCTGCGCCGCCAGGCTGGCGTAGTAGGTTTCAGACAGACGCCGGAACGTCAACTCCCAACTGACGGCCTGATCGTAAGTCGCGTTCTGGTAGTTGCCGCCATAGACCTTGGTCAAGATGGCGGCATGGCGCGCGTTCATCGCGCCGGTGGTGGCGGTGGCGTCAATGTTGGCGGTGCCAGTCCAAAGCGCGAGCAACTGGTTGAAGGCGGCTTCGCGATTGGAATATGGCGGGGCATCGTCCCAAGAGCCGCTGCCAGAGCCGCTCGCAGGGTTTGATGCTCCAAGAAAGGCATCCAGAGCGGCTCTCATGGCACCTTGTTGGTGACCTTTGTCATTTTCTCTGCCAACGTGGTTCATCTGAATCCCCAGGTGTATCCGTTGCTCTCATGTGAGAGCAAACAAAAGAAGTTTTTAAAATCAGCCAGTTACGGCCATCTGCCTACGCCCCACCAAGGCGCTTGAACGTTTGTTTTGGCTTGTCCGCGCGCACCGCCAGGCCTTCGAGTTCATTTGCATAAATGCCGAACTCGCGCGCTCGCCATACCAACTCGGGCCAGGCGGGTCCGCGATCCGGTTTGGCCACC
>JAYSUN010000647.1:0-2854 GCA_043719045.1 Hyphomicrobiaceae bacterium
CCAGTTGTGATGCGGGTAAGCTTGGCGATGGCAGTGGTCGGCACCTTGCCGAATGTCACGCCGCAATCCGTTTCGTACTCCTTCTGGAGGCCTTCCGCGAAGCTCTCGTAGGATTCGTTGGCCATCACGTAGAGGCGGTTGATCGTGTCGTCGAACACGCGCACGCCATCCTTGTCGACCGGCAACCGGAGGCCGCGTCCGATCTCCTGCCGTTTCTTGATGCCGCTGGTCGATGTCGCCAGCGTGCAGATTTGGAACACGTTCGGGTTGTCCCAGCCTTCGCGCAGGGCCGAATGGCTGAAAATGAAGCGCAGCGGTTCTGCCGGATCGAGCAACCGTTCCTTGTCACGCATGATCAGATTGTAGGCGTCGTCGTCATCGGCGGTGTTGCCGCGTGAATCTTTGAATGAGCCCGACTTGTCCTTCGCGAAGTAGCCATCGTGCAGCTTGTCGATTGGCTGCTTCAACCAAGCGAGAGGTGCAAATCGTGGTTCCTTTGCTAATTCAGCGAGGATTTCCTCGAAAGCCAAGGCGAACGGGCCTTTGCCAACCACTCCGTCATCGCCGTAGACGCGGTAGTTGCTGACTTTGTCGAGGAAGAACAGGCTCAACACTTTGATGCCGCGTTCTTGAAGCTTCAGCTCGTTATCGAGGTGACGCTTTACTGTCTGCTTGATCTGAACCCGCCATACATCATCGCGGACGCCCCCGATTTCATCACCGAGCTGCAACGTTTTGCCGTTGTTGAACTGGATGTGCTCGTTGCCGGGTTCGCCGTTGATAGCTGTGATCTGGTAACCGTCTTGATAGCTCGCACGGCCTTCTGACCGCGTGGCCAGATCGTCGCCTTTCTTGACCGTGATCGACTTCTCTTTCGCCCCAGTAGGTGTCTGCACGTGGATGCGGATTTTGGCCTTCAGTGCCGGAAGGTAGTCGACCTTCTCAAGCCGCACGAAGGCGTCGTTGGCGGCATCTTCAGCAACTGCGCTGGCGACAACGATCTGCTTAACCAGCTTCAGCTCGAATGCGCGCACGGGGTCGAGGCGATAGACCAGATTGTATGAATTCCGATGTGTCGCCGAATAGCGTAGTGTGCATAGAGGGTTCAGCGCCTTGATGGCATCCTGTGCCTTGCCCGTCGCATCAACGGACTGCGGCTCGTCGATGATGACGATGGGCCGCGCCGCTTGAATGAACTCGATGGGCTTGCGCCCGCCGAGGCCGTCCTTCTCCTTCGACCGGTAAATGACGTTGGTCTTGCCGCCGTCTTCATTGCCTTCAACAAATTCCTCGTACTCGTCGGCCGTCGTCGGTACCGCGCGCAGGTTCTTGTTGAAGGCGTCAATGTTGATGATCAGGATTTGCAGCGTGTTTGCAGTCGCGAATTGGCGTAGCTTGTTGACCCGCTTTGCGTCGTAGACGAAGTGCTCGGCGGGCACTCGGTTGAACAATGAGCCGAAATGGTCCTTTGTCATCTCGATGGATTTCAGCACGCCCTCACGGATGGCGACGCTCGGCACCACGATAATGAACTTTTGGAATCCGTAACGCTTTTGCAGCTCGAAAATTGTCCGGAGGTAGACATACGTCTTGCCGGTGCCGGTCTCCATTTCGACGGAGAAATGCGCGCACGTGCGCGCCGCATTGGCTGGGCCGTCGAACAGGGGCCAGCCTTCAATCGCAGCACCCTCGTCCGCAATCTCGATGTCGTTGCGGGCTTGCACGATACGCGTGTTGGCAAGCAGCCGGTCGGCGGTCAGCGTCAGCTTATTACCTAAGCCAAGACTGTTGCGGTCAGCACCGCCGAACAGGTCGTTGGTGTCGAGCGTGTTGATGACCGACATGTCGCCAGCGGTGCGCGGCTGCCCGTCGAACAGGTCGGCGACGGCGGCCACGGCGTCGCGCTGGAACGGCTGGTCAGGATCGAACTGGAGTTTCATGGCGTGTCATCCGGCTCGTCAGGCGGCGTTTCAGCGGCGGTGTAGGCTTGCTGGTTATGGCCGGGTTGATCGGGAAAGCGAAACCGCAACTGGCCACTTCGGGTCATCGGCGTCAGGTAGGTGTTGCGCAAGTTCTGAGGCTTCCGTTCAAGCAGGGACGCAAGTTCGGCGAGCGTCAAATAGCGCCCCCGGCAAAGCTCCAGAATGACGGCCTGCATTTCATCGGCCGTCACCCTGCCCTTACCGGCAATGCGCGCGGCGGCGGCTTTCCACCCCTCTGTTTCGGGTGGTGAAACAGAGGGGGTAGCGCCACTAACAGAGGGGGGCGCGTCCAAAACAGAGGGGGTGCCACCGATAACAGAGGGGGTGCCCGGCAAACCAGACGGGGGGGCAGAGGGGGGCTTGCCATCCCGCTCACCTGTGGACTGCGAAAACAGGTCAGGCCGGGGCACGATCACCGCTGGCAGCTTATAGCGGGTCCAGCGGCGCTGGTTGTCGTGCTCCAGTAGGCCTTTCGCCACGAGCCCGCGCAGCATTTTTGTGATGTCTGCCGGGTGATCAGCCACGAAGTCCTGCATGCGCGTATTCGTTACGTCGCGTTCGATCAAGGCCGTCGCCAGCGCCACACGCTCGCGCTCATCCAGCCGCTCGAAAACGATGCCGACCTTCTGGCGCAAGTCGGTGAAAGCGTCTTCGGGGATCAGGCTGACCATGGGCATGTCGAGCCGCACCCGATCCGGCCCGTGCTGCGTTGTAATACGAGGTGCACGCCAATGCTGGCACTTCCAGCCGCCTTGGATGCGAGCGAAGCCAGAGCCCGCTTGTTCGCCGATGCCGATCATAAAGAACATGCGCTGTAGCGACTCATTCCGGCACTCCGAAACGGCACCCCGGCGAAGTTGCTCCGGCGATAC
>JAYSUN010000648.1:0-2847 GCA_043719045.1 Hyphomicrobiaceae bacterium
TGAAGCGGCAAAGGCCAGAGCTGCGGCAGATGCTAAAGCTGCAGCCGACGCCAAACGTGCAGCCGATGCCAAAAAGGCTGCGGATGCCAAGCGGGCCGCCGATGCCAAAAAGGCGGCGGACGCCAAGAAAGCGGCTGATGCGGCTGCGAAAGCAAAGGCCGAGGCTGCGGCCAAAGCCAAAGAGTTCAATCCCGCTGATATCTTGAACAAGATCGAGACAGCGGCCGAGGACGGCGGGCCGAAGCAGGCCTTGGAAAGCAAGCGGACTGCGCCGCAACCGGTCGGGGGGGCCAAGGGACCTACGTCTGCCAAAAAGGGCCCGATCGCCGGTGCGCCTGAGGGCACGGACACCCAACTGACCGCCGGCCAGAAGAGCCGTCTGGTCTCGATCCTGAAGTCGCAGATCGAGCGCTGCTGGAATATCAATGCCGGGCTGACGGATGCTGCGAAGTTGATTCCTGTGTTTGAATTTGAACTCAATCGAGACGGTTCGTTGCGCGGTGAGCCGCGCCTGATCAATCCGGAAGGGTCGCCGCAGTTTCAGGACGCAGCAAACAGCGCCTTACGGGCATTGAAGGGCTGCGCGCCGTACCGCGATCTGCCGTCGGACATGTACGAGCATTGGGAGTACTCGCGCTTTCGTTTTGACCCCAGCCAGATGTTCCGCTGAGGTTCGGTTTCCTCTTGGGAGGGGGCACGCAGCTGTTTGGTCAGGGATTGGCTTCTGCCCGTTGAATTGGGGCGCTCCAAATAGGTCGTGAAAGGCAATCCGTGAGCGGTGTGTTCAGCGCACGATCTCAGCCTTGGTATCCCAGCATTTGGCGCGCTATTCACGCGACCAATACCCGGGGCGTCGGGGTGAATGTGGAGCCCTTGTTGGTGCCGGTTTCCCAGGCATTCGACATGGCTAGGTGACCTGAGGTCAGACCGCAACGCGCTGGTATGTTACCAATCCGCACAAACACTGACTTGTGCGGATTGGTGTACGCGCGCGGGGCTGGCCGGGTGGCCGCGCGCCAAGAAAAGAGAGTACCAGCCCGCAGCTCCCAAGAGGAAACAGTCATGATTTCTGCGAGCTGGTATGACACATGCCCACCAAACCAGAACCTGCTCGACATCCTATCGACGAACTCTTCGATCATGTCAAAATGTGCCGGCATCAAGATGCATAGATGAGCCCGAATGGGTCGACGCGACACTGCTGACAGCCCGCGCGCAATGCCCTAAATCCGGAACCAACATCACTCGGAGGGTCCCATGTCGCCGCGCTATACCCAACTCATGACATCGCTGCCATCGACGGTGCCATTTGTCGGACCAGAAACACAAGAGCGCCAACGTGGAAGGCCTTTCCGCGCTCGGCTTGGCGCCAACGAAAGTGTCTTCGGTCCATCCCCCAAGGCGATCGCCGCCATGCAGGCCGCGGTTGTTGGTTCCTGGATGTACTGCGACCCCGACCATCATGAACTCAAGGTTGCATTGGCCAAGCATCTCGGTATTGGCCCAGACAACCTCACGATCGGTGAGGGCATCGACTCATTGTTTGGTTACACGGTTCGGCAGTTTGTCGAACCAGGCGACGCCGTTGTCACATCGCTTGGCGCCTACCCGACATTCAATTTTCATGTCGCGGGTTATGGCGGTCGCTTAGTCGCAGTGCCTTACGTCGGTGATCGTGAGGATCCGGCATCGTTGCTTGCCGCGGCCGAACGCGACCAGCCGAAATTGATTTACTTTGCTAATCCTGACAACCCGATGGGCTCGTGGTGGTCAGCGTCCGACATGCAGCGGCTGATCGACGGCATTCCAGATGGCACTGTTCTGGTGCTCGATGAAGCCTATTTCGAGTTTGCACCACCCGGCACGGTCACAAAAATTGATGTTTCAAACCCGAAAGTGATCCGCTACCGGACTTTCTCCAAGGCCTATGGCATGGCGGGCGCACGCATCGCATACGCCATCGGTGAAGCCAGTGTCATCAAGAGTTTTGACAAAATCCGCAACCACTTCTCGGTCAATCGGATCGCCCAGGCAGGCGCCCTTGCGGCGTTGGCGGACGCGGCCTACCTCGATGACGTGCAACGACAGGTCGACGTCGCGCGCGAAAGTATCGGTGTCATCGCACGCAACAACGGCTTGTTGCCGCTGCCATCGGCCACCAACTTTGTCAGCATCGACTGCGGCCGCGATGGAGCCTTTGCCAAGCGCGTGCTTGAGGGGCTGGTGGCGCGCGCTGTCTTCGTGCGCATGCCCGGGGTGGCGCCGCTGAACCGCTGTATCCGCGTGTCTGCAGGCCGTGCTGCCGATCTTGAAGTATTTGCCCAAGCCCTGCCCGAAGCTCTGCAGGCGGCCGGCTGATGGTCCTATCCGCCACGGCGGCCGAGAGACACAGGGATCATCGCGATGGCAAACATGGCAGACAGGACGAGGACGATGGATGGCCCGCCCGGTGCGTCAACCGAAACTGAAATGAACAACCCGAATGCGACGGCGAGCGTCGCGAAGATCACCGCAAAGAACGCCATCTGTTCCGGTGTTTCAGAAAATGGCCGTGCGGCTGCGGCCGGCATAATCAAGAAGGCAATGGTCAACAAGGCGCCGACAACTTTTAAGGCGATGGCAACAACGACGGCGAGGACCAGCACAAAAATGGCCTTGGTCCGTTCGACAGGCACCCCCTCGGCGCCAGCCAGATCCTCATGAACTGACAGCGACAGGAGGGGCTTCCAGATCCAGATCAGCGCAATCAGCGCGGCCCCGCTGCAACCAAAAATCCAGCGCAAATCGGTTTGTGTCACAGAATAGATATCGCCAAACAAGATGGCCATCAAATCGACCGACTTGCCG
>JAYSUN010000649.1:0-2846 GCA_043719045.1 Hyphomicrobiaceae bacterium
TTTTAAATATAAGCACACGCGTTTTTTAGGTTCTGGCTGGGAAGAAGCCTTGTGCCGCGTGTCGGCGGGCAAGGCGCCTGGAGACAACTCAGAGCTGGCCATAATCGCCAAACAAAGGTGATGTGGGAGGCCCGTGCAAAGTTGCCTGATAGCTGCCGTCCGTTCAAACTCTGTGCCCAACTCGGCTTATACAAGCCGTTACGCATCCGCTAAATGTCGGCTGCTCAGGCTGTTACACACCTGCGGATTAGCAAATCGAGTTCGCCAAACAGGCCATCATCAATCTTCGTGAAGTTGAAACAGGTCTTGCCCTGTCGCCGCTTGGTCAGCTCGGGCGAGATGTTCGCTGCGATCTCCGGCGATAGATAAAGCGGCATCAGGTGAACCGCGACGTAGCTCTTCTTGGTTGTCACTGTACCGAACCACCCGGGCTGCTTGGTTTTGGGGTCAAGCTCGTGAGTACGCAGTTCCAGAGCGCCCGGTGCATCTTTCGCCACGACCAAGCCTGGGGCAGCATTGAGCATCATCAACCTCAGTCGGCGATGCACGTCTTCAAACATCTCGCTCATGTGCTTCCCTTCGAATGGCCAGCGCGCGCATGAATAAAACCAGCAGCGTGCCGACAAAAACCGACGCGACGACCGCCGAAAGCGCCTGCCTTAAGGGGTCAGCCGCCGTGCCACCTACGCTGAACCCCGGGTTGGTGTACGCGAAATAAAGATAGATGCCGAGAGCGCCCGCCAGCCCGCCTGCCACACCGAACACTAGGCCCTGTGATGTTGCTGCTAGCCAAGTCGGTGTTTGCGACGGCCGGACGAGCAGATATGCGCCAGCAATTGGAAAGACGAGCGCGAGGAAGCCAGTCCACTGGCCGATGCTCTGCGGTTCATGCAGGCCAAGCGCGAATTCGGCATACATCCAGGCGCTGGTCGCGAGGCCGACAGCCAGGCCATAAGTGATTGGTCTTCGCATGGTCAGTCCTCCAGTGGGATCGCAAGCGTCAAATCGAAGCGATCCCAACCGACCGATTCCGGCGTCGCTTGATAGATTTCCTCCGCCGGCGAGTCGCGCAAGTTTAGTCCCGACTGCGGCAGCCAGCTTTTGAACAACAGGTTCCATGCGCGGTCCACGGCATCGAAGTCGCCCTCGATGCGGGTCATCGCCCAGCGCCCCTCTGCGCGGCAGGCAGCCATCAGCGCCTTTGGTGCCACCGTCCCGCCGGGGACCTCCAGCGCGAAGTCATAGCGACAGCGTGACAACGGCACGCGCTCAGGGTCATCCTGTGAGGCACCGCTCAAGTGACCGGCCAGCGTGATGCCTAGCCGCTCCGCAGCATCGCGAACGCGTTCGTAAGCAGCAATCATTCGCGCCGGGTCGGCGTAAGCACCAGTCGCACGACTGAGGATCAGGGTTGCCGGGGGTCTCCGCTCGATCGAGACGACAAAGTCTGCTGGCAGCGCAATGGCAGGCCGCAGGAAGTACTGCGACACAGTAAGCGCCACTTCCCGATCAGGTCGCTCCTGCCACCATGTGGCAAGATCGAACTGGCTTGGCGCACAGCCATAGTGACGCCTGAATGACCGCGCGAAGACATCGGGCGACCGATAGCCGACCGCGGCAGCGATTGCCTTCCATTGCGGCTTTGCGCCCCTTGTCGTCAGCGCTAGCGCACGCTGCATCCGCATTCGGGTTGTCAATGCATGCACGCTCTCGCCAGTCAGCGAAGAAAATAGCCGGTGGAAATGGAAGCGCGAAAGGCAGGCTTCGTCTGCAAGCCGGTCGAGCGGCAGATCGTGGTGCAACTCGCGATCGATCAGCGCAATTGCCCGATTGATCCTATCTTCATAGCGGCTTGTTTCCATCTGCGGAGACTAATGCCCCGTGACGCAACCGTCGAGCAAAGTCACCCGACGTTTCTTGCGCAATCCACTCATACTAACGGTCATCGCCAGCATGTCGGCCGTTCGTTCAACCGCCGGTCGATTGCAAAAGTTGCCGCTCGTTCATGAAATTTCGATAATGTCCGTAACGTTTGGCGGGAGTTCACTGCTATGACTGAAACTTTATCTTCAGCCGACGTCACCCGGGTCCCAGAACAACGCAAAGGTAACAGCGGCGAGCACAGCCGCTTTGCGCTGCGCCTCATTACTCGGCAGGACAGCTCGTCGCGACGTGCCGCCCGTCAATTCCAAAGCGCCGACCGGTTGCCCGTCACTGCCCAGCATGACGTAGCCTGAGGCGTCGGCAATACCAACGTTGGCCTCCGCAATCTCGTGGCGCGTTTGCAAAGCAAGGCTTGTCCCGAAAATGGTAATCTCGCCTTTGCGGCCATCGGCATAGCTTGTGTGAGAGTCAGGATGCGCCAGCAGATTGAGTATTCCTGCTTCGCGTCCGTTGATGCGGTAACGGCAAGTTACACGAAGGGGCTCCAAAGGTCTTGCTAACGTGACTTGTCCGACTGCTACACGCTCTTCTTCACGTGAATAAGCGCAGCGTGCTTCGGCGAGGCCGCCAACGTCAGCGCGCGAGATTTCGAAAGCCATTCTTCCAAAGCGCGCAGCATAACCATCTCGGACTAAATCGAAATTGGAGCCGATGCCTTCCGGACCCCAGCCGATCGCGTCGCTCGCGGCAATGCGACGGACCTTGCCCTGACTATCCCCAACGCGAAAACTGCCATTCATCCAGGTAGGAACGGCGCTGATGTCAACTCGCTCGACGCCGTCTTGCGCGGCAATTTTCTCGAAGCCTTCCATTGTGGCCGCAGTGCAACCAGCAAGTTGCATTGCTAGTCCAGCTATCAGGATTTTTAGCATCTCCACCCTCCCGCTTGTGATCCATTTCAT
>JAYSUN010000650.1:0-7929 GCA_043719045.1 Hyphomicrobiaceae bacterium
GGAGGCAGGTGGCCAGGCCCGGGGGGACGCCTGGCCGAGGGTATCAATTTCATGCCAGCGTCAATTGATCGTCAGCGTTGTCCCGAATGTGCGACTTGACACTTCTGGACGGAGTGCAGGCTCTGCGCAGTCACGGTGGCTCGTGAGCTGAGTTGTCGTTAGGTGCAGGCCAAGACTGCCGTGAAGCTGGTTCGAGCCGGTTCGAAAGCCTCTGCTATCCCAGGCCGGAAGAGTTCTGCCCGGTCCTGCCGCTGACCACGTGCCGGCACGCCCAAGCAAGACAAGACCGGCGGCTGACGGCACCAGCGACGGAGTCAAAACTTCCGCGTGCCGGTGGTGTTGCCGTCAGGAACGAAATTGGCCGATTGCGCTCACGAGTGCTGTTGGTTGCAAACCAGCATCTGGCAGAAACCAATGGCTGTGGTCTGGTGGCAGATGTTGCAGAATCTGAATGCGCGAACGTTGAGGCTTGGTCGGCAGGCGTTGCGCAAGCTATCCGGCGGCCTGCACCAAGGACTTATTGAATGGTTGAAGTCGCTACGTGCTGCGTCATTGCGACGGGCGCGCCTCGTCTGGGACTATGCGGGCCAGACAGACAGCGGCCGACGAATGAGCTGCCTGATGTGAATTCAATCACCTGGACGCGGTGTCAAACCCCTGTCGGTCTGATGCCACTTCGGCTCAGACCAACCTCGACTGTTCCACGGCTGCTGCGATAAAGCTCTTAAACAGCGGGTGCGGTTCGAACGGTCTGGATTTCAGTTCAGGGTGATATTGCACGCCGATGAACCAAGGGTGATCAGGGAACTCCACGGTTTCTGGTAGCAAACCGTCAGGCGACATCCCACAGAACTGCATACCCTTGCTCTCGAGCGCAGCGCGGTACTTTGTATTGACCTCGTAACGGTGCCGATGCCGTTCGGAGATATGCGTCGCGCCATAAATCTGCGCGATCTTAGATCCTTTTGACAACGAAGCCTCAAACGCACCGAGCCGCATGGTGCCGCCGAGATCACCACCTGCACGGCGAATCTCCAACTCGTTACCGCGCATCCATTCCTTCATCTCGCCGACGACAGGTTCTTCTGCGGGGCCAAACTCTGTCGATGATGCATTGGCGATACCTGCCAGCGACCGGGCCGCCTCAACCACCGCCATCTGCATGCCGAAACAAATCCCGAAGTATGGCGTTTTCCGTGTGCGGGCGAAACGCGCAGCAAGAATCTTGCCTTCAGAACCACGCTCTCCAAAACCGCCAGGGACAAGAATGCCGTGCACGCCTTCAAGATACGGCGCGGGGTCCTCGTGCTCAAACGTCTCGCTCTCGATCCATTGGATATTGACTTTGACGTTGTTAGCGATGCCGCCATGGACCAACGCTTCGTTGAGCGATTTGTACGCGTCCTTCAGTCCCGTGTATTTGCCGACGATCGCGATGGTGACTTCACCTTCGGGATTGGCAATACGCTTCGATATGGTCTCCCAACGCGTCAGGTCTGGGCGCGGCGCACCTGTGATCCCAAATGCCCGCAGCACTTCTCCATCAAAGCCCTCGCGATGATAGGCGAGTGGAACGTCGTAGATCGATGCCACATCCAGCGCCTGAATGACCGCCTCCTCCCGCACATTGCAGAACAAGGCAATTTTGCGCCGCTCACTTTTGGGAACTTCGCGATCCGACCGGCACAGTAGAATATCCGGCTGAATGCCGATCGAGCGCAATTCCTTGACTGAGTGCTGAGTTGGCTTGGTCTTCAGCTCGCCCGCACTCGGGATGTAAGGCAGGAGCGTCAAGTGCACATAGATGCACTGTCCGCGGGGTAGATCATTACCGACTTGGCGGATGGCTTCAAAGAATGGCAGGCCTTCGATATCGCCGACGGTACCGCCGACTTCGACCAGCACGAAGTCGATGCCTTCGTTGCCTGCAAGGACAAATTCCTTGATCGCGTTGGTGACGTGCGGGATGACCTGCACGGTGCCACCGAGGTAGTCCCCGCGACGCTCTTTTGTAATGATATCCTGATAGATCCGGCCGGTCGTCACATTGTCCGACTTGGTCGCGGCAACGCCGGTGAAGCGCTCGTAGTGCCCGAGGTCAAGATCGGTTTCTGCGCCGTCATCGGTAACAAACACTTCGCCGTGCTGGTACGGACTCATCGTCCCCGGATCCACATTGAGATAGGGGTCGAGTTTGCGCAGCCGTACGGAATAGCCACGAGATTGTAGAAGCGCTCCAAGGGCCGCTGAAGCCAGCCCTTTGCCAAGCGAAGACACCACGCCGCCAGTGATGAAGATGTACCGGGTCATGGGCTTGTAGGATAATGTCAGGTCCAGCGATTCGGAAACGCTTTGTTGACGCAATGCACAGGGCAACTGTTGGGCGTCCGCGCGGTGCTCAGGAGAGGTTGCTCGAATGTTCTTGGCGCCGAATCTAGAGTCGGGACAATTTTGCTTCGCGCGCGCAGTTTCCGCTGAATCGGCGTAAATGTTGCGTATGAGCACACCGAACACCGCTATCCCAGCGAACCTCGCGCCGAAGTTTGTGCACCTCAAGGTGCATTCCGCTTATTCGCTGCTGGAAGGCGCTTTGCCAATTCCCACGCTGGCCAAACTCGCCGACACCATCGGCATGCCCGCGCTGGCGTTGACCGACACCAACAACTTGTTCGGCTGTCTAGAGTTCTCCGAAAAAATTTCGGGTTCCGGCATTCAGCCGATCACCGGGATCTGCCTTGCCGTCGACTTTCAGGACGTGGCGTTGTCAAAGCTTGGTGCACTCACCAACGGTGCCGGCAGCGGCACGCTGCCAAAGTCAAACTGGGATGGCCTCCTGGCACTCTATGCCATGAGTTCTAAGGGTTACGACAATCTGATGTTTTTGGCCTCCAAGGCGCATCTTGGAACCAGCGCTGCCGAGACGGCGCACGTAAAAATCTCAGACGTGTTCGCTCGATCCGAGGGCCTCATCGTCTTGACCGGCGGCCCGGACGGGCCAATCAATCGTCCGCTGAATGACAATCGACCTGAACTGGCTTTGGCGCGCGTCAATGCGCTGCACGCAGCTTTCAATGATCGCTTGTACGTTGAACTGCAACGCCACAACACCAAGTTAGAGTTAGATGCTGAGCCGCGACTTATCGAATTCGCCTACGATCTAGGTATTCCCTTAGTCGCAACCAACGAATGTTATTTCGGCAAACGCGACGACTACGAGGCTCACGACGTTTTGTTGTGTATCGCGGAGGGCCGCTACATCAGCGAGGATAATCGGCGGCGGGCGACAGCTGAGCATTACTTCAAAACCGGCGATGAGATGGTCAAGGTGTTCGCCGATCTGCCGGAGGCCATCGAAAATACGCTTGAGATTGCGCGCCGATGTGCTTTCCGTCCGAAAGGCCGCAAACCCATCCTGCCGGCGTTTGTGAAAACGGCACCCGGCGCTAGTGAGGACGACCGCGAAGCTGCCGAGGCAGCTGAGCTGATGCGGCAGGCGCAGGATGGCCTTGGTCGGCGCCTGAAGGCCCACGGTTTAGCGCCGGGGTTTACCCAAGAGGACTACGAGCAACGCCTGGCCTACGAAGTCGGTGTCATCGCCAAGATGAAGTTCCCCGGCTACTTTCTGATCGTCGCA
The DNA here is from genome assembly GCA_043719045.1 of Hyphomicrobiaceae bacterium. Taxonomy (GTDB): domain Bacteria; phylum Pseudomonadota; class Alphaproteobacteria; order Rhizobiales; family Hyphomicrobiaceae; genus JABFRJ01. The sequence goes on from JAYSUN010000650.1 coordinate 3,635, forward strand.
GACTTCATTCAATGGTCAAAGGCCAACGGGATTCCTGTCGGCCCGGGTCGCGGTTCGGGTGCCGGCTCGCTGGTCGCTTGGGTGTTGACCATCACGGACCTGGATCCGCTGCGTTTCGGCCTGTTGTTCGAGCGTTTCCTTAATCCCGAACGCGTTTCGATGCCCGACTTCGATATTGATTTCTGTCAAGACAGGCGCGGCGAAACCATCCTGTATGTGCAACAAAAATATGGTGCGGATCGGGTTGCGCAGATTATCACACACGGTAAATTGCAGGCCCGCGCCGTGTTACGCGACGTCGGCCGTGTCTTGCAGATGTCCTACGGCCAAGTCGCCCGCCTTTCGGCGCTGGTGCCGAACAATCCAGCCAACCCGGTTACGCTGCGCCAAGCCATCGATGGTGAACCGAAATTACAGGAAGAGGCAAAAAACGACGAAGCCGTGGCGCGTCTGCTGGAAATCTCCGAACGACTAGAAGGTCTCTACCGTCACGCGTCCACACACGCAGCCGGCATGGTGATCGGTGATCGCCCACTCGATCAGCTGGTGCCGATGTACCGGGACCCCAAGTCGAACTTTCCAATCACGCAATTCAACTGGAAAATGGTCGAGGCGGCTGGCCTGGTAAAATTCGACTTTCTCGGCCTGAAGACCTTGACGGTTCTGACCAAGGCTTTGCAGCTCATCAAAACCGGCCGCGGCATCGACATTGATCTTGCGAAGTTGGACATCGGCGGCGACGATCCAGCCGTCGTTGCTGCCTACAAACTGCTTGCCAATGCTGATACGGTCGGCGTGTTCCAGTTGGAATCCACCGGCATGCGGGAAGCGTTGAAGCGCCTGAAGCCCGACCGTTTTGAAGACATCATTGCGATGGTGGCGCTCTACCGACCCGGCCCGATGGACAACATTCCAACCTACATCAACCGCAAGCATGGCGAAGAGCCGATCGAATATCCGCACGCTCTGATCCAGCCAATTCTCGAAGAGACGTACGGCGTTATCATCTATCAGGAGCAGGTCATTCAAATTGCCCAGGTCATGGGCGGCTATTCGCTGGGGCAAGCCGATCTCTTGCGTCGTGCGATGGGTAAAAAAGACAAGAATGAAATGGCGGCGCAGCAAGCCAAGTTCGTGGAAGGTGCCATTGGGAACGGGGTCAAGAAGCAAGACGCGGTTGGTATTTTCGAACTGGTCGACAAGTTTGCTGGCTATGGGTTCAACAAATCGCACGCAGCCGCCTACGCGTTAATCAGCTATCACACAGCATATCTGAAGGCGAATTATCGAGAGGAATTCCTGGCCGCGTCCATGACGCTCGATTTGGCCAACACCGACAAGCTCGCGATGTTTGCCAATGAAGCGCGCAAGAGCGGCATTGCCGTCAAGACGCCGTGTGTGAATGCCTCGTCGGTAGACTTCACCGTCGAGGCGCCAAAAGCAAAAGACAAGCCGGGCGCTATCCGTTATTCGCTCGCCGCCCTCAAGAGCATGGGCCGAGCCGCCGTCGAGAGCGTTGTGGCTGAGCGGGACAAGAACGGTCCTTACAAGTCGCTTGCCGACTTTGCACGCCGCCTCGATGCACGCGCGGTCAACAAGCGCGGCCTGGAAACGATGGCCGCCGGTGGGGCATTCGATACCCTCGAAAGCAACCGGGCGCTGGTCCACAAGAATACGGATCAGATCCTGGCAATGGCCAAACGCCTCGCCGAAAATGAAGCGTCTGGGATCAGCGATCTTTTCGGTGGTGGCAGCGGCGGCAGCAAGCTCGATTTGAAGCCGGCAAAATCCTGGACACCCACGGAGCGGCTGGCAGATGAATTCAAGGCCATTGGCTTCTACCTGTCCGGCCATCCGCTCGACGAGTATGCCAATGTGTTGCCGAAGCTCGGTTGCGTACCGTTTGCCGAGTTTGAGCGCCGCGCCGGCATTTCTGCAACGTCGGGCCGATTGGCGGCGATTGTGGTGTCGGCACGCGAACGGCGCTCGGCGAAAGGAAACAAGTTTGCCTTCGCAATGTTTTCAGATGCTTCAGGCCAGTTCGAAGCCGTGATCTTTTCTGACACGCTCAACGCTTGTGGAGACTTGCTTGAGCCCGGCACTCCAGTGCTCGTGTCCGTCGAAGCCGAGCGTGACGGCGAGACCGTAAAGATGCGGGTCAACAGCCTGGAAAACTTAGACAAGGCCGCCGCCAATGTGCCTCGCGGCATCAAAATCATGCTCGATGACAGGCTTGTCAAGAATCACAGCGCAGCCCTTGATGAGTTAAAAGTAATGTTGAGGCCTGCGACTGCCCGTGGCGGTACGACGGTCGAGATGTACTTGCGCTTGTACGACGTGGATCGCGAGATCCGTTGGGAGATGCCGGGCAAGTTCGACATATCCCCTTCGGACCGTGGCGTCATATCAACTGTCCCAGGCGTGCTTGAAGTCGTGGAGACGTGACATGAACTTCAGCGCAGCGCTCACGGCGTGCCCATTGGTTGCGATCCTTCGAGGCATCACGCCGGATGAATCCATCGAGATTTGCGCCGTTCTGATCGAGGTTGGCTTGCGTGTCATTGAAGTGCCGTTGAACTCGCCGGACGCGTTGGCTTCGATTCAGCGGATGTCGGCGGCATTTGGGTCGCGTGCGGTGATTGGTGCTGGGACCGTCATGAGTGCTGCTGACATTGATCATGTGAAATCGGCAGGCGGTCGTTTGATCGTGATGCCGCACAGCGATCCGTTCCTCATTCGGGCAGCCAAGGCTGCGGGATTGTGGTGCGCGCCTGGAGTTGCCACACCGACGGAAGCTTTTTCAACGCTGGCAGCCGGCGCGGATGCCCTGAAGCTGTTTCCCGCCGAAATGATCGCGCCCTCCGCCGTGAAAGCTATGCGTGCAGTGCTGCCGCGGGGCGCCATTCTGATCCCGGTTGGCGGCATTTCAGCGGCAAACATTCCGCACTACCGCTCGGCTGGCGCCAACGCCTTCGGGATCGGCTCTACGCTTTATGCCGCGGGCAAAAAGCCAGCCGACGTAAGATTGTCAGCGCGGGCGCTGCTCCAGGCTGTCGGTTGATCTTGCCAGGCTAAACTGCAGGTCGCGTCATTCCGCGCGCTGGGATCAGGCCAGTAAATATTGAATAGTGTGCGGGATCTCAGGGGATGCGATGGCAACGACAATTGGCAATATGGCGCGCCTCGTGCGGGCAGGTATCGTGCTTTCGCAGCATGGCGTTGCCTTCGTGCCGAAAGGCGTGAAAGTGCCGATGCTGCTGCACGTGTTGCGCGCGGCAACCCTACCAATTCGCCTTCTGAGTTGGCCGTTTCGCATTGGCCATCCAGGGGATCAGCGTATTGCCCGCGCTCTGACGTCGCTTGGGCCGTCCTACATCAAGCTTGGGCAGTTTCTCGCAACGCGCGGTGATCTGATCGGACCCGCACTCCAAAAGGATCTCGCCCACCTGCAAGATCGGTTGCCACCGTTTTCGATGGTAGAGGCGCGCCGCGCAGTCGAGGAGGCACTCGGCGGCAAGCTCGAGGATCATTTTGCAGACTTCAGTCCGGCCATCGCAGCGGCCTCGATCGCTCAAGTCCACAAGGCCACCGTCGTCAACACGGATGGCACGCGCCGAACCGTTGCCGTCAAGATCCTGCGACCAGGCGTCGAGAAGTCTTTCAAGCGTGACCTCGACAGTTATCGTTTTGCCGCACGACTGATCGAACGGTTTCACGCTCCGTCGCGTCGTCTGAAACCAGAGGCCGTCGTCGGCAATCTCGCGCGCACGACCGAGTTGGAAATGGACTTGCGTTTGGAGGCTGCGGCCATTTCGGAAATGGCGAGCAACATTCAAAGCGATGAGGGCTTCCGTGTCCCGACGATCGATTGGCGGCGGACGTCCCGTCGCATCTTGACCATCGAGTGGATCGACGGCACGCCGATTGCTCAAAAAGATAAACTGTTGGCAGCTGGGTACGATCTGAAAGCGCTGGGGCTTATTGTGCTTCAGTCATTTCTGCGGCACGCGATGCGCGACGGTTTTTTTCATGGCGATATGCATCAGGGCAATCTGTTCGTTGATGCCGACGGGAAGATTGTTGCAGTTGACTTTGGCATCGTCGGCCGGCTCAGCGTCAAAGAGCGGCGCTTCCTCGCTGAAATTCTGCACGGCTTGATCACCCGTGACTATCGCCGAACCGCTCAAGTTCATTTCGATGCGGGCTATGTTCCTGCACATCAGTCCGTCGAGGTATTTGCCCAGGCCATGCGCGCGATTGGCGAGCCGATCCATGGCCGCACAGCCAACGAAATT
>JAYSUN010000066.1:0-2320 GCA_043719045.1 Hyphomicrobiaceae bacterium
CTGGCCGCGGCCGCTAACACTCCGCGCGTTTCGAGGGGCACGTCATCTTCCCGTCTTTGTCGTTTGGCCTCTCGTCCTCAAGAACTTGGAACGACCATCATGCCCAAAATCACCTTCGTGCAGCCGGATGGCACGAGCCAGACCGTCACGGCTGAAACCGGCATGACGGTCATGGAGGCGGCCAAGAAAAATCTGATCGCCGGGATCGAGGCAGAATGTGGCGGCGCATGTGCCTGCGCCACGTGTCACGTCTATATCGATGCTGACTGGCGGGCTAAGGCGGGCAAGCCTTCCGAAATGGAAGAAGACATGCTCGATTTCGCTTTTGATGTCCGCGAAGAGAGCCGACTGTCATGCCAGATCAAAATCACCGAAGTCATCGATGGCATGATCATCAAAGTTCCAGCCAAGCAATTTTGATCTGTTGAGTGCCACGTGAAGACGTGAGTATCAGACGGGGTGCCGCATGACCGCCGTCCAAGCCAAGTCGCCCCGCCGTGTGTTCGTCCGCGATCTCGAGATCATGGCAAGTATCGGCGTGTTTGAAGTCGAGCACCGCTACGAACAGCGCATCATCGTCAATCTGGATTTGCAGGTGCGCGATGACTATGACGGCGTCAGCGAGAAGTTGGCTCAGGTTCTGGATTATTCGGTCATCGTGGCCAAGATTGAAGCCATCGCGCAAGCGGGCCACGTGAAACTGATCGAGACCTTGGCCGAACGCTTTGCCATCACCTGCCTCGACGATGAGCGCGTGCTCAGCGCCCGGGTCCGCATCGAAAAACCTGATATTATGCCGTCATGTCGCTCCGTCGGAATTGAAATCGAACGGTGCCGTTAAGCCAGCATCCGTTGACACGCCGCAACAAACACCTGCGCGCCTGTGACAATATCGACATCGGCTGTGTTCTCGGTCCAATGGTGCGAGATGCCGCCAATCGACGGCACAAACAACATGGCAGCCGGCATCACCGTTGACAGCACCTGCGCATCGTGGCCGGCGCCACTTGGCAATCGCACCGATTTACCGTCAGCGACTTCGGCGGCGGCAGCCTCGATGGCCGACTGAAAGCGCTCATCCATGCGCGCCGGGACACTGGCGCGGAGTTTCTCGACAACCACACTGCAAGGGCCAGCTTGATCGAAGGCCGCACACGTCTTACGCAGGACGCCCTCCAAGCCGTCCAAGGTCGCCATGTCGTCATCGCGGATCTGAAACAGCACCTCCGCATGGCCCGGGATGATGCTGGGCGCACCGGGTTCCAGTGTGATCCGGCCGGTGGTCCAGACGGTGCGGGCGCCACAGGTTTTGGGGAATTCGGTGTCGAGGGCTGCAAGCACCTTCACCGCGGTCAGTCCCGCATCCTTGCGGATCGCCATACGCGTCGTTCCCGCATGATTTTGCACGCCGTTGATGACGATTTTAAACTGCCAGATGCCGACAATCGATGTCACCACCCCAATCTTCAGGCCGGTTGCTTCCAGGTTATCGCCCTGCTCGATGTGGGCCTCGAGATATCCGATATGCCGACCTTTCTCGACGGTCAGGCGTGGGCGCCCTGCAACACCCGCCGCTTTCAAGCCAGCACGAAGTGTTTGACCTGATGTGCGGTCAACGGCTTCATCGATATCAGCTGCGCTGACGCCGCCAACAAACGATCGGCTGCCCAGGAAATGACCGAAATGGCCTTCCTCGTCGAACCAGCTCGCGACCTCGACCGCCGCCCCCTTGAAGGCCGCGTTGTGATTGATCACGCGTGCCGCCTCCAGCGCATAGACCACGCCCAGCGGGCCATCGAGCCAACCCGCGTGATTCTGGCTTTCCAGATGTGAACCGGTCAACAGCTTTTTGCCGGAGTTCGCGCTGAAGCCCAGCACATTGCCGATGCCGTCTGTGGTGGGCGTCAGGCCGGCATCGCGCATGCGTCCTTCAAGCCAGGCCAGCGACTGGAGATGTGGCGCGGAAAGAGACGGTTTGTGAACCCCGGTCTTGAAGGCTCCAATCGCGCGCAGCGCGTTGAGATCGGCTAACACACGCGCGCCATCTGCGGTGGAATTCGGCATAGCTGCAGACCTTTCGAGAAGCGGTCATGCGCACCTGAAGTCGGGCGGCATGACGAAACCGGGACTAGTGTGGCGTCGCGCCTTGGTTGATCGGTGTTCCGGATGACAGGTATCAACCAAGGCGCGATGAACGCCACACTCAGCCAATGATTTTGCTAATGGCCCTCATGTCGCGCCAAAATTGAAAGAAGTCGCGGCCATTCAGCAATTTTGGCGCGACGGGCCACGAGTGCCCAGCGGCCAGACCACGCCGCGG
>JAYSUN010000651.1:0-2844 GCA_043719045.1 Hyphomicrobiaceae bacterium
CTTAAAGTTGCGGTGCGCTCTTCGACGGCTGAGTTGTTCACTCGGGCTGCAAACGACTGCAGGATAGAGTCGCGCGTATGCCGCCTGACGCAGATAATAAATGGGAACCCGAACTTCTGACGATATGCCGCGTTGGCGTCGTTGAAGCGCTGGAACTCCTGGTCTGACAAGCGATCGAGACCGAGTGAACCCTGCTCCGATTGGCTTTCGGCTGTGATGTCCAACCGCTTGATCTTGGAGCCGAGTTCCGGATGCGCCTGGATGAACTGCAATAGCCGGTCGGGCGGCGCCGACTTGACCACCGCCGTCATGCTGTCATGCAAGGCCTGGACCGTCCCGTAAGGACGCCCCGCCGCCGCAGCTTCGGCAACCCATGGCGCATGTTCGAAAACATCGCGTAGGGCTGCCACAAAGGCTATACGGTCACAGGCGTTGAGGTGATCGAGGGCTAACGGCATCGATGGTTATCCCGACTTTTTTGTCGTGGCTAGCTTCGGCACTTTGGGTCGGCGGCGGAGTGCACCATCGACCACGCTGATGATATGTCGACGCTCTTGACCAGTCAGCGGCAGGCGCGGTGCGCGACAACGGTCGTTTGTATCAATCACCAGGGCCTCGATAAGCTTGATGTTCTGGACCAGTTTTGCCGAGACATCGAGATCGAGCAACGGCCGAAACCAGCGATAAATCGCCATCGCCTCCGCATGACGACCTGACTGGTGCAATTTCCAAATCGCGACTGTTTCAGCTGGAAAGGCGGCAACGAGGCCGGCCACCCAACCGACCGCGCCCATTGTCAAACTCTCTAACGCCAAGTTATCGACACCCGTGAAGATTCTGATAGCGGCTGCCCGTCATGTTGATGATGTCAGTGATGCGGCGGACGTCGTTGGAACTCTCCTTGACGCTGGAGAACAGAGGCTCGCTGGCCATATCCGCGAGCACGTCGGGCGTAATGTCGACCCCATAGGCTGGTGGATTATTGTAGATCATCACCGGTAACCCACCGGCCCGTGCAATCTCGGTGAAGTGGCGAACGGTTTCGCGTCGGTCGGACTTATACGGCAATCCGGGCAACACCATAAAACCAGCGGCACCGGCTTTGGCACCGACCTCTGCTAATTTGCTGGCGTTGCGGGTCGAGCCGTCTGCAATTGTGAGAAGCACCGGCTTGCCAGCGGCAACACGAACGGCAGTTTTAAGTAGCGCAATCTTCTCGTCGGGGTCGAGTGTCGACGCCTCGCCGAGAGAACCGCACACAATCAGGCCATCAACACCTGCATCGATCTGGAGCCTAAAACAGCGCTCCATCTCCGCGTGATCCAGCTCGTCAATTTCATCGAATTTTGTCGTTACGGCTGGAAAAATGCCGTTCCACTGATTGGATTTCGCCGTCTTGGCCATGTGCCTGCTTCCGTCGCCTGAGTTCTGACCTGGAACACTTTACGATCAATATGGGTGCGGTAAACCGTAGAAAATGCACCACACCAATAGTTAGAGCGCTGTCTCGGTCCGGACTAAGCCGACAATGCTCCGATGCGATGCTTAGTACATTTTTGACCAAAGTGAAGTCCGGATCGGATCAGACAACGCCATGCTGGCTGACAGCGGTCGCATGCCACGCGGTTGCCGTGCTGTCACCATGCTCACGACACACAATGCCCGTGTCACTGCCTCAAATCGCGTTTATCCAGCAATACAGTGTGAGGCGGAGAGGGCATAATGGAGTTTTCATATGCGTGCAGCCGTCATTTTCCCGCTGGCCATGGCCATCGCGGTATTCACTGATCCGGGCGCTCTGTCCGCCGAACCCGCGCCAAGAATTTCGGGTCCACACGTCCACGACAACCTTGCGGTCTACTTTGTCCACGGCACCAGCACTTCAGATCCGGTGCCGCTGACGTTGGCTGAGGCACTCGAAAAGGGCAGTGTTCGCGTTGTGGAAACGGGCAATGTCAATGCGCTGATGGTCGAAAACTTCGGCCAGCAGTCTGTCTTTATTCAGTCTGGCGACATCGTCAAAGGCGGGCAGCAGGACCGAGTCCTGACTGTCAGTCTTTTGCTTCCTGCCCGGTCCGGACAAGTCTCCATCGACAGCTTCTGTGTCGAACAAGGCCGTTGGGCGGCACGTGGCAAGGAGGATGTGAAACTTTTCGCGTCCGCCGTTGAAGCTTTGCCCTCGCGTGCCGCCAAGCTCGCGATGAAGACACCGCACAAGGCCGGGGCAGCCGATGCCGGCGAGACGACCGCTAGTGCGGCTCGGCCCAATGGTTTGGTGCAGCGACAACGCCCATCCGGCCTCCGGAATGGAGATGATACGGGCACCAAACAACGCAAAGTCTGGGACGAAGTTGCCAACATCCAAACCGCACTTTCGAGCCGTCTGGGTACCGGTGTCGCGGCACAGCAATCAGCCACCAGCTTGCAGTTGAGCCTCGAGAACGAGGCACTCAAACAGGCGCGCGGGAGCTACCTTGCTGCACTCATCAGCGCGCCAAATGCCAGCAGTGACATCGTCGGTTTCGTGTTCGCCGTGGACGGTAAGATCAATAGTGCCGACGTGTACCCATCACACGGCCTGTTTCAGAAAATGTGAGGCAAGCTGCTGGCTGCCAGCATCACCGAAGCCATTGGATCGCGGTCCAAGTCGCCTGGCGTGGCCACAGCGGTGACGCCAGCCATTGACGAGGTCGTGACCTTCCTCAAACAGGCTGAAACCGGCAAACTGCATGAAGCGAGTATCGCAAAAGTGATGAAACAAGAGATCCGCGATGCCGAGGCCTCGCTATATGTTGAAGCCAAGACCGCAGACGGGGCTTGGGTGCACCGCAATTATCTCGCCAA
>JAYSUN010000652.1:0-2839 GCA_043719045.1 Hyphomicrobiaceae bacterium
CGACCGCGACGGTAACACGCAGACCGCGCGCGGTGTGATGGTTGCGGCCTGGGGTTAGGTCAGGTGGCGAGGTTCAACATCATTCTGGAACAGAGCCAAAGTCGAAGCTGAAGCGTGGAAAACGTCTAAAGCCGGAGCTGCGGCATTCGAACCTGTGAAACGGTGCATCATCCCGAATCAGTTAGCGAATCAACTGCCGTGAAGCGGTGCATAAAACCAACTTCCTCCGTGCCGATCTGATTCCATGTTTGCTTTTTGTTCTGATTGTCAATCCAGTCTCTAGTCGTATCCTGCGAAATCGATAAATATCGTTACATTTCAATTCATTGAAGGGGGTGTCCCACTCAGAAGTCGATCAATGATCCCCACCTTTTTTGCGCTGATTACAAATTTACTAATTGCGTCTTGCCCCAACTTTCGTCATGTTCTGGTCACGGTAGCGACGTGGTTCTGGCCAGAGGGCAAATCGGGCCAGGACCACAGCACTTCCGGCGCCTGGGTGAATGTTCGTGCTGTCGGCACGATGAGGGCATTCGACCAAGGAAACTGCGGCTCGAAACAAAAACGGGCCGAAACTTGAACAGTAATTGTTTGCGCAACGTAAACAGTAACCAGCAGGGGTATTGCTGATGGTAGACTCAAAGTTCTCTGGCGATTTCTCCGAAGAGTTTGTCGGCAGAAAAGCAGGCGACGCAGAGGAGCGCGGCCTAGACGTCTTCGAGGCGGCAGGAACCATTAAATGGTTTGACGCTTCAAAAGGTTATGGCTTTATTGTGCCTGATAACGGGCTCGCTGATGTCCTCCTCCATGTGACCTGTCTCCGCGCTGGCGGTTATCAGGTTGCCTATGAGGGCGCCCGGGTGCATTGTGAAGTGCTGCGCCGACCGAAGGGTCTGCAGGCATTTCGCATCCTCAGCATGGACGAGAGCACCGCAATCCACCCGTCGCAACTGCCACAGCGGACCCACGTCGTGGTCCAGCCAGAGAGCAGCTGGGAGCGGGCCATGGTCAAGTGGTTCAATCGCGTCCGCGGTTTTGGGTTTTTGACACGTGGTGATGGTACTCCTGACATCTTCGTCCATATGGAAACATTACGCCGCTTTGGTTTCACCGAGCTGCGGCCTGGTCAATGGGTTCAAGTCCGTTTCGGCGGCGGCTCGAAAGGCTGCATGGCCGCTGAACTCAGACCGGATGGTGCCACGAGCAACCTGCCACCGCAACATTGATCATTCGGACAGTGGCGCTGCGCACAGAATTGTGCGTTCGAATGTTCGGAGGGCTGCGCTTCACCGCGCGGCCCTTGTTTTGTTTGGCCTCGCTGCAATCATGGTGGCCGGTGCTTCGGGGAGTGCGGCCAAGATGCGCAAGGAAACGCTGACTCTTGTGACGGGGGCAGGCGAACGCAGCATGAGCGTTGAGGTCGCGGACACGATCGAAGAGAAGTCAATGGGCCTGATGTTCCGCACGTCATTGGCCGATAATGCCGGCATGCTGTTTCCCTATAGCCCGCCACAAGAACTGACCATGTGGATGAAGAACACCTACATCCCGCTCGACATGGTGTTCATCAAGGCCGACGGGACGGTGCATCGGATTGAAGTGCGGACCGAGCCGCTGTCGGAACGGGTTGTGGCGTCGCAAGGCGACGTGACGGCTGTGCTTGAATTGGCAGGCGGAGCGGCAGAACGGCTGGGTCTAACAGCGGGCGACAGAGTGGTGCATCCCCACTTCAGTCGGCCACGCAAATAGTCAGTATCACATTTCGGCCCATTTGCCGCCGAACTCGCGTCCCATTTTTCACGTTAGTGCTCGCGTGAACGCTGTTGAGTGCCATCCAAAAGCTGGCTTCGCGCAGCTTGGTTGCGTTGTCTGCGTGAGTGCCAAACGCGAGGCGCTGTTGGTCGCGCCGATGACCGAGTCCATAGACACCAGTGTTTTCAGACGGGGACATAGACACATGCGCACGTTCGCTGCAGGAGCCTTCACCGCTGTTTCGCTCGCGCTGGCGGCTTGTGGGCCGAATGCTCAGAAATCCGATGTTGGCCTTGCCTCGGGTGCGATCCTCGGTGGCGTGATCGGTAATCAATTCGGCAAGGGCTCCGGCCGCGTCCTCGGCACTGTTGCGGGCGCTGTCATTGGCGGCGTGGTCGGTAGCGACATTGGCCGCCAACTCGATCAACGGGATCGTTTACTGGCCCAGGAAGCTGAGTTTGATGCCTTCGAGCGCGGCGAAGTCGGTCGACCCCGTCGCTGGCGCAACGAAGGCACAGGGCGCTATGGCGATATCGTGCCGATGCAGCGCTATAGCCGTGGTGGTTATGATTGTCGCGACTACACACACACCATCTACATCGACGGCCGCCCGCAAGCGATGCGCGGCACTGCCTGCCGCAATCCGGACGGCACCTGGCGAAATGTTGGCTGAACGCCACGGGATTGACCAGTGTCGAACTGAAGCCCACTGCGGTGGATCGGGCAGCAATGGTTGTGGCCAGGATAACCGACCGCGGAACCGTTGTCCTCACGCAGCCTTGATAGCCCGCGCATTTGTCGCCCAAGTGCGGATCTGCTCGATATCGGGCGCGTGACCGTCGCGCAGCAGTCGCTGGCCTTCAGGCGTCAAGGCATAGCGTAAGATATCAGCGCACATTTGATCGGGTTCGGCTGCTGCAATCGTGGCAACTGTTTTGAAGCCAGAACTGACCAGGAGCTTGGCCTGAGTTGCTCGTAAGTCCGGCAGTTCGCACATCAGACGTGTCTGATCTTGCCATTCCGAAAGCACGTCCGGTGTCATGATCGACGACTGCAATCGCGACGCCAATGCAATCGGATGCGCCTT
>JAYSUN010000653.1:0-7854 GCA_043719045.1 Hyphomicrobiaceae bacterium
CCAATGAGGGAGAACGGTGCATGGCCCGCTGGACTGTCGTTTGGATCACCGGCGCCTCAACGGGCATTGGCCGCGAGGTCGCGCTGCGGCTCGCACAACAAGGCTGCAAAGTCGCCATCTCCGCGCGCTCGGCTGACAAACTTGCCGAACTCGCAGCCCAGCATGCCAACCTCCTTGCTTTCCCGCTCGATGTGACCGACGCCGCCGCGACCAAATCGACTGTTGCCGCAATCGAATTGCGGCTCGGCGCCATTGATTTGGCCATTCTCAATGCCGGCACGTGGGACCCCATGGGCGCCACGGATTTCACCGCAGCCCGCGCCGAAGCCTCCATGCGCGTCAACTACTTCGGCTTGGCCAACGGCGTCGAAGCGCTCGTGCCGCTGTTCATCGCGCGTCGTGCCGGACATCTGGCCTTGGTGGCGTCTGTGGCTGGCTATCGAGGCATGCCGAAAGCCGCAGCCTACGCACCGGGAAAGGCCGCAGCCATCAGTCTGGCTGAATCACTGAAGCCCGACTTGCAGCGCCACAACGTCACCATCAGCGTGATCAATCCGGGCTTTGTCGACACGCCGATGACGGCAATCAATAAGTTTCCGATGCCGTTCTTGATGCCCGTCGCCGTGGCCGCCGAAAAAATCGTCAGCGGCCTTGATAAACGCAAATTCGAAATAGCGTTTCCCTGGCAGCTCGTCAGCTTGCTGAAGATCATGCGCATCCTGCCGTACGGGTTGTATTTCTGGGTCGCAAGAACGTTCCTGACGCCAAAGTCACAACGTTGACCAATGCCTCGATGACTTACCGGTTGGCAATCATTGACGCCAACCGTCGCCGCGGTTCAGGCATCTCCAGCGTACGGGGTTGCAGAAATCGCGTTGTCAGAAAATGCCCGGTCAACGCGAACCCTGCACTCAAGTCTCCGAATGACAGCCCACCATTGGGTCCACCACGCAGAAACGGCGGCAGGATCAACAGCTTGTCCTTATAGGGCGCACCTGCGTCGCGTGACACAGCACGGCCCGAACGCGGCGACACGTAAATCAGATCGTCGGTGCGGCCGGTTGATGCGCATTGCGTCAGATCGAGGCCAAAGCCAAGCTCCTCCAGCAGCCCCAGCTCCCAGCGCACCATCAACGCTGGCCAAACGCTCATGTCGTCGAGGAAACCCAAGACAAACAGCGTCATTTCATAAAGATTTGCGTGCGGATCCCGTTCGGGCAGAAGCCGCGCCAGTGCACACACCGACGTCAGTCCTGTCAGCGTCAGTCCATCTTCCATCGCTTCGGACGCAAACCCCCGGCGCAATTCCAAAGCAACATGACCAAGATGATCCTCAATCCGAGCTTTCCAAGTGGCATCGACGTGATTGCCCGTCTGCAGGATCGGCCGAACCTTCCTCGAACGCCCGCCATGCACAAGGCCGAGGTGGCGACCATGTGCGCGCGTCAACAGTTCCACCACGGCTGCCGTTTCACCGTGCGGCCGGACGCTCAAGATGATGGCCTCGTCGGACCACTGCATCGGATCCATCCGTGGATGAGGTCAATCCGTTTCAAGCTTAATCGGTCGGGAATTCCAAGCCCATTTCGCGATATCGCTCCGGGTCGTGTTCCCAACCGTCTTTGACCTTCACATGCAGGAACAGGTGGATATCGCGTTCGACAATGCCCGCCAATTCCTTGCGCGCGCCCATCGAAATCATCTTGATGGTCCGGCCGTTTTCACCCAACACAATCGAGCGCTGGCTGTCGCGCTCGACAAAAATCGTCTGCTCGATGCGAATGCCCTTCTTGCCCATGTCCTTCCACGCCGTCGTCTCGACGGTCGCCGCGTACGGCAACTCCTCGTGCAGGCGGTTGAACAGCTTCTCGCGCGTGATTTCAGACGCGAGCCGGCGCAACGGCAGGTCGGTGACATCATCGGGATTGTAATGCCATGGCCCGAACGGCACGTTGGCGGCCAGATATGTCGTCAAATCGGCAATCCCGGAGCCTTTCAGGGCCGAGATCATGAACGTCTGGTCGAAGGCGGATCTTTCGTTGAACGCGGTGGCCAGCGCCAAGAGTTTTTCCTTTGGCACCGCATCAACTTTGTTCAAAGCCAGAACGCGGCGGGCTTTGGATTGACTGATCCGCGCCACGATAGCTTCGGTATCAGCCTGAATATCGCGTTGTGCGTCAAACAGCAGGACGACGACATCGGCATCTTGCGCGCCACCCCAAGCGGCTTTGACCATGGCGCGGTCCAACCGGCGACGCGGCGTGAAAATGCCGGGTGTATCGATGAATACCAACTGCGCATCGCCTTCGACCGCAATTCCCCGCACCTGCATCCGTGTCGTCTGGACCTTGTGCGAGACGATGGTGACTTTGGTGCCGACAATCGTGTTGACAAGGGTCGACTTGCCCGCATTGGGCGCACCGATCACGGCAATAAAGCCGCAACGAGGGTTCGCGGGCATGGCTGCGGCCGGAGTTGCCTCGATCGCGACGGGCTTTTTTGGTTTGCTCACGCTTGATCTCGCTTCCAGACACCAGCCTTCACGAGCAGTGCGGTGGCTGCATCCTGTTCGGCGGCGCGTTTATTGGCGCCGGAACCCGCCGCACTGCGTTTGGCATCGATGCGAACCTCAGCCGTAAAGATCGGCTGATGATCCGGGCCTTCACGCTTGATCTCTTTATACACGGGCACCGCCAAGCCTTGGGCTTGTGCCCACTCCTGGAGTGTCGACTTGGCATCGGCCGGCTCGGTCGGTCGTTGTGACATCAACGGCTGCCAGTGCTGCCGGACAATCTTACGCGCCGACTCAAAGCTGCTGTCAAGAAACACGGCGGCCAAAACCGCTTCACAGGCGTCGGCGAGGATGGTTTCCTTGTCCCGTCCACCGCTATCGGCTTCGCTCTCCGACAGATTGAGATGGGCGCCCAGCCCCCAACTGCGGGCCACCAGCGCACACGTTTCGCCGCGCACTAAGCTATTGAACCGACGCGCTAAATCACCTTCGTTGGATGAACCAAACGTCTCGGCCAGCAATTCAGCCACCGCGAGGCCAAGCACACGATCGCCGAGAAACTCAAGGCGCTCATTGTCGGCCTCGGCGATTTTGCCGTTGCGTTGGCTGGCACGCACACTGGAATGCGTCAAAGCGCGGTCGAGGAGCGCCCGGTCTTTAAAGCGATAACCAAGCTGCGATTCCAATGGACGAGGTTTGCGGGGGAGCGCCAAGAGACTATCGAACCAGGCTGAAAATTCGGTTGAAGCGGACACCAACAGTAAGCCCACAGGCGACACCTTTCACGCGTTGCACGATCCACGCGCTTTCCGGCGAATAGCCACACGAGGAGTCAGTCGAGAAAAAAATCACTTCCGCGCGGCCGACGAGATTCTCAAACGGTACATAGCCGACATGATAGGTGGCGCGGCTGTCGGTTGAGTTATCGCGGTTGTCGCCCATCATGAAGTAATGGCCAGCCGGCACACGATAAGGTCCAACATTGTCGAATGCCCCATTCGGTTCGGCATCGAGGACGGTGTATTTAACTCCGTTCGGCAGCGTCTCCTCGAATTTCTCAACCTTGCGGCCGATGCCGTCTTCTTCGATGTCGAGGAAGGTGCCGGTCGACTTTTTCGGCACGGCTGTCCCATTGATAAAGAGCACGCCGCCGCGGACGTCGATCGTGTCGCCCGGCAGGCCGATCACGCGCTTGATGTAGTCGGTCGAGTTATCACGTGGCAGTTTGAACACGGCCACATCGCCACGCTTTGGTTCGGAAGCAAACCAGCGACCGCCGAACACCGGCACGCCGAACGGAAACGAGTACCGACTGTAACCATAGGACAGTTTGGACACGAACAAATAGTCGCCGACCAGCAATGTCGATTTCATCGAACCGGAGGGAATGTTGAATGGCTGATACAGGAACACCCGCACAACCATTGCCAGCAGCAGCGCATGCACGACTATCTTAACCGTCTCGCCCCATGACGCGCTGTCATCGGCGCCGGAGATCTTGCGTTCACCCAATGTTTTCACGAGGCGGTTCCACTTCAGGGCACGCACCATTTTTGCCCTTGCGGACTCGGGTGGAGCAGACGGTTTCAGCACGGGTTCACCGAGCGTCGCTCGCTATAGCCCGTCCGCATTCCGCCTGCAATCAACTGTCGAGGGTCGGCGTCTGCTACTCAAAAGCGCTTTCCACATGATGTGGATCATGAAAGCGCTCCAGACTCGTTGTTGAGCGCATTTTCTTCGGTTAACCGGACTCCACTTAACCGGAAAATGCTCGAGGTCAGGGTTCGCGGCGACGGCTGCGGTCAATGCACGGGCGCATTCACCCAGTGGTCTGCATTCACCCAGTGGTCTGGCCGTTCGCAAACCAATCGCGTATGAGCGTCGCAACCATTGACCGTCCCGTCAGGAGCCCGCCCGTGTCGAAGCTTGAGATTCACCAGTTCCCGTGCCTGTCCGACAACTATGGCGTGCTGATCCGTGATCCCGAACGCGGCGCGGTAGCTGCCATCGATGCGCCAAGCGCTGATGCGGTCCGCAAAGCTCTGAAGGACACGGGCTGGCGACTGACATACATCTTAATCACGCATCACCATGCGGATCACACCGACGGCAATCTTGCGATCAAGGCCGAAACCGGCTGCGTCATCATTGGCCCCAAAGCCGAGGCCGCCAAGATACCCGGTATCGATACCGAGGTCGCCGAAGGCAACGGCTTCCGGTTCGGAGGCTATACCGTTGAAGTTCTCGATACACCCGGCCACACGGCGGGCCATATTTCATATGTCATCCGGCAAGCCAATGTTGGCTTTGTCGGTGACACGCTGTTCGCCATGGGATGCGGTCGTGTCATCGAGGGCACCATGGAAATGATGTGGGGTTCCCTCACCAAAATCGCAAAGCTGCCGCCACAAATGGAGCTCTATTGCGGTCACGAGTACACGGTTTCGAATGCCAAGTTCGGCGTCACCATCGAGCCGGAAAATGCAGCCCTTGCAAAACGCCTTGAAGATGTCTTGGCCCTGCGCGCGGCTGGCAAAGCGACCTTGCCAACACGCGTTGATACCGAACTGGCGACCAACGTGTTCCTGCGTCCGCACGTGCCGGCTATCCGCAAACGCCTCACCATGCCGGATGCCGAGGATTGGCAGGTCTTTGGCGAAATCCGCGAACGCAAGAACAAGGCTTAGCGCTGGCGCACAACGTCAATCTGGGGTGGGGCGAATGACAGACCAGACCAAAGATCGCGCGCACTTCCTGCTGCTCAACGCCGGGCACTATCTGGATCACTTCCTCACCCTGATCTTTGCCACTGTCGGCATTCAAGCGCTGACTCAGGAATGGGGCCTCACGTGGGCCCAATTGCTGGCTTACTCGACTCCCGGCTTCTTCGCCTTCGGCTTGTTCTCGTGGCCAGCCGGTTGGCTCGCCGACAAATGGAGCCGTGAGGGCATGATGGCCGTGTTCTTTGTCGGCATCGGCCTCGCATCGATGGCCACGGCCGCGGCGACGTCGCCAGTTCAAATTGCAGTCGGTTTGTTTGTCATCGGGATCTTTGCCGCCATCTATCACCCCGTCGGTTTAGCCATCGTCACGGAGCGCTGGCGCAATACGGGCATGCGCCTCGCCGTCAATGGCGTGTGGGGCAATCTCGGCGTCGGCAGTGCCGCTTTGGTCACCGGTTACTTTATCGACAATGGCGGATGGCGAATGGCGTTTATCGTGCCGGGACTTGTCTCGGTGATCATCGGTCTCGTCTACACGACTGTCCTCTGGCGTGAGATATCCGGGGCCAACCATGCAGAACGCGCCAAGCCGGTCCACGGTGGCATCGCCATGACACCTGAATTGAAGGCGACCTTGGTGCGCATGTCGGCTGTGATTTTCGTGACCACGGCTGTGTCCTCACTCATTTTTCAATCCACAACCGTGGCTTTGCCCAAAGTCATCGACGAGCGCTTGACCGGCATTGTCGGGTCGGCAACGGATCTCGGGCGCGTGGCCTTCGTGGTGTTCGCCATCGCCTCAATCGGTCAGTTGGTGGTCGGCCGTTATCTTGACCGCGTTGGCCCACGCACGGTGTTCCTGCTGACCGCTGCGATCCAGGTGGGGTTCTTTGCGCTGATGCCGGGGCTCAGGGACTGGCCCGCTCTAATCTGTGCCCTGGCTTTCATGTTGGCCGCCTTCGGGGCCATCCCGATCAACGACTTTATGATCGGTAAAATGGCCCAAGGCGAATTCCGCGCCCGGATCTACGGCATCCGTTACGTGCTGAGTTTCTCGGTATTCGCGGCGACCCTGCCGCTGATCAGCTTGATCTACAGTCAATGGGGCTTCGACATGCTGTTCCGCGTTTTGGCGTTGTCAGCCGCGATCGTCTTCGTGGCATCCTGGCAATTGCCAAGAATCTTGCCGAGAACAGAGTCAACCTGAGCTGATTGCGGTTTGACGAATCCGGGCGACCAGCCGAGCCCGGGGCGCGTGACCCAGGCCATCCCAGCCAGTCCAGCAGAGTCATTCAAAACAAAAGCCGGGCGCCTTGAATTTCGACACACTTGGCCTCGGTTTTTTGCCGCAATCCTAGCGTCATTGCTTGGCGACTGGTTTTTTTACGGGGTGGCCATGGCACGCGTCGGTATAGCTGCAGTTGTCATCGGATGGGTGGCAATGTCTGCCTCCGCACAAGCGGCAAAACCCGGCCATGGTGCGCTCGACTGCTTTGCCGACCTGATGCGCGGCCGGAGCGACGAGATCGTTTGCGAGTTCCCGATCCAGCCAAGTGCACAAGAGCGGGCGGACCTCGAAAAGCAATCGCGTGGTTTCGTTAAGAATGCGCGCTGCTCGGTCTCGATCCGCATTTCACGGGCAGTGGTCATGGCAGCGGTCAACACACCCGACTATGTTTTTGAGGCCCCCGCCCAGCCGGTGCAGTGTGAAGTTACAGCGCTCTGGCGCGACACGGAAAGCGTGCTCCCGATCTCGGCCGTGTTTGCGCCGAAGGTAACCATCAAGGATGGCAAGGCGGTCGAGGCGAGCCCTGGCCTTGGTGACGTCAAGGGCGTGCCACGCGCACTCTCGTGGCCGGTCGAGACCTGGGTGAACAGCGGCATCGGCATCAAGTCGAATATGTTGCAAGTGATCAACGCCTGGCTCGATCACATGCGCCATCAGGCGCCCCACAACCACGCGCAGCGCTGAGCTTCGTTGTCTTGCCAGGTGCTTGCCAGGCTTCACCAATATGGACGGGACTGCGGGCTTATCTCCCGACCTCAAACAGCACGACCCACGCGCTCAGTGAGACTGGGTGGCCGCGCAAGGCCATGACAATACCAACCGGCAGCCTCCTGACACAGAGCCAACGGTTCTGCGGGCTGGTAGTCTCTTGACTTGGCGCGCGGTCACCCGGCCAGCCCCGCGCGCGTACACCCATCCGCACCAGTCAGTGCTGGTGCGGATGGGTATCAGCCCCATCCCCAGTCACTTAGCCCGCAAGTCATTTCGCCCCCTTCCCCCACTTCGCCTGCCGGTGTACGTCCGCGCCAAACGTCGCACGGCCTCCTGACCCTGCGACAAAAGCTTGGGCGAGATATCATGGGTTTCAAATGCGGTATTGTCGGTTTGCCCAACGTCGGCAAATCCACCCTCTTCAACGCACTGACGCAAACTGCGCAGGCGGAAGCGGCCAACTATCCCTTCTGTACCATTGAGCCGAATGTTGGCGAAGTTGGCGTCCCCGATGCGCGTCTGGACGGACTTGCCGACATCGCCAAGAGTGCCAAAATCATTCCGACACGGCTGACGTTCGTCGATATCGCGGGTCTCGTGCGTGGTGCCTCCAAAGGCGA
>JAYSUN010000654.1:0-7851 GCA_043719045.1 Hyphomicrobiaceae bacterium
CCGCCAGCAAGCGATCCGCTATCAATCCGTTGGCCAACCCGCCGCCGGCTAGAATGACATCGTAGTCGTTGAGGGCCATGGCTGGCGATCACACTCGTAAAGCGGCGTTCTTACCGCGTTGCGCCATTTCACTGACATGAACAGCGTTGACTTTTTGACCGAGCGACGGCATAAACACAACGATTTTCCAGGGTTTCACAATGATCGTTCACCGCGACATGGAGCGACGTACTATCGACGGCGCCAGTTGGCAGCTGCGACGATGACGCTCGTTTGATGAACGATCGCTCGTGCATGCCGCGCCAAAACGCGGCATGATGCATTTTCAGCGCCACTCCACTTCCAGCCCATTTTCCTCTCCCAGGTTGACCCATCATGTCCACAGCTCATGTCGTCGCCAAAACTCCGGCCAAAACTGATCCACTCAGCCCACCACCCGACACTCACGTGATGCCAACGTATGGCCGCCAGAACGTTGTCTTCGAAAGAGGTGAGGGCTGCTGGCTCTACGATACGAACGGCGACAAGTACCTGGATTTTGCCTCGGGCGTTGCCGTCAACTCACTTGGCCACGTCCATCCCAAACTGGTCAAAGCCTTAACCGACCAGGCCCATAAGCTTTGGCACACGTCCAACTTGTACCGCGTTGCCGGTCAAGAGAGTCTGTCTGAAAAGCTCTGTCAGGCAACCGGCCTCGACAAGGTCTTCTTCTGTAACTCAGGCGCGGAAGCGTGTGAAGGCGCCATCAAAACGGCCCGCAAGTTCCAGCATGCCAACGGCAACCCGGAGCGCACGCGCATCATTACCTTCAAGGGCGCGTTTCACGGCCGAACCCTTGCGACCATTGCAGCCGCGGGCAATGAAAAATATCTGGACGGTTTCGGCGAACCGGCCCCGGGCTTCGACAACCTTGTTTTTGGCGATCATGAGGCGATTGAAAAGGCCATTGGCCCACAGACGGCCGCGATCATGGTCGAGCCGGTCCAAGGCGAAGGTGGCATTCGCCCGCTCCCCACACAGTGTCTCAAGGGCCTGCGCGAACTCTGTGACAAGCACGGTTTGCTGCTGATTTTCGATGAGGTCCAGTGCGGCATGGGCCGCTCAGGCAAACTGTTCGCTTACGAGTGGGCAGGCATCAAGCCTGACATCATGGCCATCGCCAAGGGCATCGGCGGCGGTTTCCCGATCGGTGCTTTCATCGCGACCAAAGACGCAGCCAAAGGCATGGTGCCTGGCACGCACGGCTCGACCTTTGGTGGCAATCCGCTCGCAACCGCTGTCGGCAACGCCGTCATGGATGAAATCAACACACCAAAATTTCTCGACCATGTGCGCCAGATGCATTTGGTGCTGAAGCAGCGGTTGGCGCATTTGAAGGACGAGCACAGCGACATCATCGAAGAGATCCGGGGTGTGGGGCTGCTGATGGGCGTTCGTTTCAAGGCCGAAGTGCCCGCTAGCGACGTCGTTAAAGCCTGCACGATCGAGAAGTTTCTGACCGTCGGCGCTGGCGACAATGTCGTTCGCATCATGCCACCGTTGAATGTCACGGAGGCTGAGTTGGGGGAGGCCGTCACCCGCCTCAGTCGCGCGTTGAAAGCTGTAAAGGTCGCGAAAAAGCCATGACTTGCTGGCGCTCGCACAAACGAGACAAAGGGTTGTGCGGCATACGCGCTAGGGTACCGCTCAAAGCTCGATATCCCGGAATTTTCGGGCAGCGCCTAAGCGTCGAAAATATCCGGGACCTTCACCTGCAAAAGCTGGAAACCGGTCTGCGTTACAGCCATTCTTTAGTTCCGCATGCATGTAAAGGTCCCGGATAATCCTCACGCACATGGCGTTCGGATTTCCGGGATGCCGTGATTTATCTTTAACTTTGCGCGCATGGGGTCGTCCGGGCGCTGTTCTCAATACCAATGACTGTGATCGAAATCCAATGACCACTGCCCAGCCGACACCACGCCACTTCCTCGACCTCGCCGACCACGATGCGGCAACCCTGCGTCGCATTGTCGATATGGCGCATGCGATGAAACAAGCCGGCAAGCGCACACCAGAACATCTGAAGCCCGAGGGTATCGACGATGCCATCCTGGTGATGATCTTCGAGAAGCCATCAACGCGCACGCGCGTGTCATTTGACGTCGCCATGCGGCAACTCGGTGGCCAAACGATCGCGCTCAACAACACGGACACCCAGCTCGGTCGCGGCGAGCCGTTGTCGGACACAGCCAAAGTCCTGTCACGCTATGCCGATGCCATGATGCTGCGGGTCAACAGCCACTCGACGCTGACGGGCCTCGCCGAGCACGCCAGCATACCCGTGATCAACGGTCTGTCTGACGTCTCGCACCCGTGCCAGATTATTGCGGATTTGATGACCTTTGAAGAGAGCCGCGGGCCGATCAAGGGCGCGACGGTGGCGTGGGCGGGTGATGGCAACAACGTCGCGGTATCCTGGATTCACGCCGCCGCGCGCCTGGACTTTACTTTGCGTCTCGCCTGCCCACCCCAACTTAATCCGTCCAAGTCCATCATGGATTGGGCCAGAAAGGAGGGTGCCAATGTCACGCTGACCGATGATGCGCAGGAGGCCGCTCGGGGCGCTGATTGCGTGGTCACGGATACATGGGTTTCGATGGGCGACACGGATGTGTCACGCCGCAAGCAATTGCTTGCCCCGTATGCTGTCGACGACGCGCTGATGAAAACCGCCAAGCAAGACGCGATTTTCATGCATTGCCTCCCCGCTTACCGCGGTCATGAAGTCTCAGAGAGCGTGATCGACGGCAAACAGTCCGTCGTCTGGGACGAGGCCGAAAACCGCCTCCATGGACAAAAGGCGATTCTCGCTTGGTGCCTCGGCGTCAACTGATCAGCGTCAGCTGTAAGGCAAGCAACTCAGACCGGCGCGCGGACGTTTTGACGCTGTCGCGGGTGTCGTCAAGCGCCGGCATGGTCTTGCTTGCGCGTGCCGGCACGCGGTCAGCGGCAGGCCCGGTCAGAACTTTTCGGGTTCGGTATAGTCATGACGGTGCTTGAGCCCACAGCGCTACGCGCGCTCAGGCAACTTGTAGTCTGCGAACTTCGCACGCAAGTCTTTCTTCGACACTTTGCCCGTCGCCCCAAGCGGCAAGGCATCGACAAAGATAACGTCATCCGGCAGTTGCCATTTCGCGAGTTTGCTATCCAGCAAAGCGATGATTTCAGCCGCCGTTGGATGAGCGCCCGGTGCCTTGACTGCGACCAGAACCGGACGCTCCGTCCACTTTGGATGCGGAATGCCGATGACGACGCACATCGCAAGCCCCGGATGAGCCAGTGCTGCATTTTCGACGTCGATCGACGAGATCCATTCGCCGCCAGACTTGACCAAGTCCTTGGTCCGATCGACGATCGTCAGTACACCGTGTTCGTCGAGCTTGGCGACGTCACCAGTGCCGAACCAGCCGCCCTTGTCGAGTGCCGCAGCGCTCGCGGTCTCGTTGTTGTAGTAGCCGCTGACAATGGTATTGCCGCGGACATAGAGCTCGCCCTGCGCAACGCCGTCATGAGGCAAGCGCGCGCCGTCGTCGCCGACGATCTTGAAGTCGACGCCGTACATGCGATGGCCCTGGGTGGTTTTGGCCGTGATCCTGTCAGCCAGCGGCAACTCTTCCTGTTCCGGCGTCAAGCGACCGACGCTTCCGATCGGGCTCATCTCGGTCATTCCCCAGGCGTGAACAACATTGATGCCGTAATCGCGCTCAAAGGTTTCGATCATCGGGCGGGGTGCAGCCGAACCACCAATAATGACTTCGCTCAAACCAACCGGCTTGCGCCCGCGTTTCTTCATTTCAGCCAGCAGACCGAGCCATACAGTTGGTACGCCCCAAGACGAGCGCACATGCTCCGCATCCATCAGTTCAAACAGGTTTTGGCCATCAAGCTTGGCGCCCGGCAGGACCATCCCGGTGCCAGTTGCGGGTGCGGTATAGTTGAGACCCCAGGCGTTGACATGGAACATCGGGACGACGGGCAGGATCGATTGATCGGGACCGAAGGCGCGACCCATGCCGGTCAACACGAAGAGGGCGTGCAACACAGTCGAGCGATGTGAGTAAAGCGCGCCCTTTGGGTCGCCTGTTGTACCCGATGTGTAACACAGGGCTGCGGCGCAATTTTCATCAAATTCGGGCCAGACAATTTTATCCGATTTATGGGCGATCAAGGTTTCATAGGCGTGCATCACGACACCCTTGACCTCGGGCATATGGGCTGGGTCTGTCATCGCGACGTAATGCTTCACCGTCTTCCAAGCGGGGTTCAGTTTTTCGACCAGCGGGGCGAAAGTGGTGTCGAAGAAAATTGCCTGATCTTCAGCATGATTGACGATGTAGTTGAACTGTTCCACCGACAGGCGGGGGTTGATTGTGTGACAGACCGCGCCGATGCCTGAGATCGCATAATAGAGTTCAAAATGGCGGTAGCCATTCCAGGCCAGCGTGGCGACACGGTCGCCCGGTTTGATGCCCATCGACAGAAGCGTGTTGGCCAACTTCGCAATCCGCAGCCGCGCGTCACGGTAACCATAGCGGTGGATGCCGCCCTCAACGGTCTGCGACACGATCGGGCGCGTGGCATGCACCTCAGACGCATAGTCGATCAGGCTCGACAGCAGCAACGGCCGGTTCATCATCACGCCAGCGAGCATGGAATACGTCTCCCAGGATTGTTTTTTTGCGTAGTCCTAATGGCAGACGATGGCTAGGCGCGGCAAGTGGCTCGAGCCGTGCGCGAAGCTGGTTGTTCATCCTGCAGACACGTTGGAGATCATAAGACGTTACCCACATGCAGTCAGGTTCTGGCTTCGCAAGTCCTTGCCTGTCGCCTATACGGCAAGGGTGTCGCGTGAGTCGCGCATGGACCCGCTGTGCGTGTCCACGACTGGATAAAGGGAGACTATGAGAATGATGAACCTCCGTACCATCGCCGCTGCTGCCGCAATGGCGTTCGCCGCGACGACAGCCTTCGCTCAAGCACCAACGCCGGCTCCAAAAGCACCGGCGGTTACGGCTCCGGCCCCAGCGGCTCCAGCTCCAAGCACAACTGCCCCGGCACCCGGTGCAGCCAAGGCCACCGCACCGAAGAAAGCCGCAACTCCAGCTGCCCCGCGCACTGCTGAGAGTTTGGCCTGTTCGGCCGAAGCTGACAAGCAAGCCCTGAAGGGCAAGCCGCGCACCGCATTCCGCAAGAAGTGCATCGCGGATGCTAAAAAGGCAGCCGCACCGGCTAAGGCAACGACCACGCCAGGCACAGCGCCTGTCGCGCCCGTCACTGCGCCTGCCAAAAAGGGCTAAGCGCTGATTGAGATGCAAGACTGAAAACCGCCGATTGGGAAGCCAGTCGGCGGTTTTTTGTTGATCATGTCTCAAAAACGGAGGTCGCGGAAGTGGCTGACAGCTGTAGCTGCCGAACGTGTCGATACTCGTGTATGCTACCATATCGATCCAAGGCTCTGCACCAAGGCGTCCCGCATGGTTACCGTCGTCGACACGATAAAAGATGCCCGTCCACGCCACCCGGAAAAAGTGGCGCGACCAGACACACCGGTCCTCAAGAAGCCGGAGTGGTTGCGTGTCAAAATGCCAGGTTCGTCAGTTTACAATGAAACGAAGGCGATCGTGAAAACGCATGGCCTTGTCACGGTCTGCGAGGAAGCCGGCTGCCCGAACATCGGTGAGTGCTGGTCAAAAAAGCACGCCACTATGATGATCATGGGCGATACCTGCACCCGCGCTTGCGCATTTTGCAACGTCAAAACCGGTCTCCCCGAAGCGCTCGATGCGTCGGAGCCAGAACGCGTGGCCGACGCGGTGGCAAAACTCGGCCTCCAGCACGTCGTCATCACGTCGGTCGACCGCGATGATTTGGCTGACGGTGGTGCCCAACATTTCGCTGACGTGGTCACATCGATCCGGCGCACGACACCCAAGACCACCATCGAGATTTTGACGCCCGACTTTCTGCGCAAGGACGGTGCCTTGGAGCGTGTCGTCGCGGTCAAACCGGATGTCTTCAATCACAACCTGGAGACGGTACCCTCGCACTATCTGAAAATCCGGCCTGGCGCTCGCTACTTCCATTCACTGCGCCTGTTGCAGCGCGTGAAGGAACTAGACCCGGCCATGTTCACCAAGTCCGGCATCATGGTTGGTTTGGGGGAAACCCGGGAAGAAGTGTTGCAGGTGATGGATGACATGCGTTCAGCCCAAATCGATTTTCTGACCATCGGGCAATACCTGCAACCCACGAAAAAGCATGCGGCCATCGCGCGTTTCGTCACGCCCGATGAATTCCAAAGCTATGAGCGAACAGCACTGGCCAAAGGCTTTCTGCTCGTCTCGGCATCGCCCTTGACCCGATCATCACACCATGCCGGCGAGGACTTTGCTCGCCTGAAGGCTGCCCGGTTGGCGGCCGGACGCGGCTAAGCAGAGTTCGCTGAAGGGTTCATCACGGTTCAGCGATAAAACTCTGTGGAATCGATTTATCGAAACAGCGGTTCGTTGGACAACCAACGAAAGTCTGCTGAGAACAATGTGGACATGTCTATTCTTAGGGCGCGATGTAATTTTATGCAGCAGCATCAGAAATTGGCTATGCACCAAGTGTTTTGCTGCAATGCAAAAATGCCCTTGCATATGCTGCGCCGCACACTTACATTGAGGTAGTTGATGGCGACGCCTAGCGTCGTTAGCAGCAATGCCCTTCTTGGGCGTTTCCTCCCTAGACTTGGGCCGCTCAACTCCTGGGCGGCTCTTTTTTTGCGCACAACCTGAAAAACCAACGTCCAACCAGAACTGCGGCAGCTGAAAAACGTGCTGCAATGCAACAGATTTATGTATGCATCGTTCCCGATTCCGGAGTTGGCAACACGCACTTGTTCCCCAGTTCGACTGACGTCATGATCGAGCTGTGCCACCGCGAAGGCTTCAACAGAACCGCCGCACCCACCCCAATTGACCATCGAGTCTCCGTCATGTTCTACGACGCCTTAGAAAACAAGCACGGCCTCAAGCACGACCCATGGAAAGCTTTGGCCGTGCCACGGCCAATCGGCTGGATTTCTAGCCGGAGCCAACACGGTATCGTCAATCTCGCTCCTTATTCTTTCTTCAACGCCGTCGCAGATCGACCCCACTACGTCGTGTTCGGCTCGGCAGGTGTCAAAGACACTCTGAAAAACATCGAGGACTCCGGCGAGTTCGTCTGCAACCTCGCCACCTACGACCTGCGCCACCACATGAACATGACCAGCGCAGCCGTCCCCTATGGCGTTGACGAGTTTGACCTTGGCGGCTTGACCGCTGCTAAATGCGAAATGGTCAAAGCGCCGCGCGTGAAGGAAGCCGCGGCCGCTTTCGAGTGCCGCCACCACCAAACCATCGCGCTCCCCGGCGCTGGCAAGTATAGCGCCGGCTATTTTCTCGTCATTGGCCTTGTCGTTGGCATTCACATCGATGATCGCTACATCAAAGACGGCATCATCGACACCGCTGCCATGAAGCCCATCGCCCGACTCGGTTATATGGACTACGCTGTCGTCACTGCCGAAAACATGTTTTCCATCAATCGCCCCGAAGTCGGGCTGGATGGCAAAATAGCTGATGTGGCCCCAAGCAACTGGGACGGCAAGTACCGCTGAAGATGTGCAGCCGGCATTAGTGCTGACGCCGCAAACGGCCCAACTGTTCCACGGCCTCGGCAATGTGTTGCGTCCCGCACAGCCACAAGGGCCAGGGGATGATCACAGTCGGCCGCGATCGTGCAAATTCGGCAAGCGCTGGATGGCGGAGATTGTCGGCGACG
>JAYSUN010000655.1:0-7808 GCA_043719045.1 Hyphomicrobiaceae bacterium
TCCATGATTGGGTCTACGGCAAGGCAGAACTGAGGTTCGTCAAAGGCCGGCTCAGGTTCGGTGACGGTGCCCAATCGGCACCATTTCCGTCGATGCTGGCGATGTTCCGACCGATTGATCCCAGCGAAATCTGGGCACCCGACCAGGTGGCAACAGATCCGAATTGTGCTAGGATTGTCCTATGACCCGAACCGAAGCTATAGCCCAGATCCAGGCCTCATTGACCGAGCTGTCAGCCGAACAGCTTGCGGCACTTGCCGAGCTTGCTCAGTCCTGGAAACAGCCGACACCGCCAGAGGATGCCGAGACACGCGCAGCGATTGCTCAGGGTGTTGCCCAGGCCAAGCGCGGCGAGTTCGCGACCGACGCCGAGGTGGAAGCTGCCTTTGCACGCTTTCGCACATGAAGGTCCGCTATTCGCGGCGGGCACTCTCAGATTTAATTGGCATTGCTGACTACATTCGAGAGCGCAATGTCTCGGCCGCTCTGGGGGTCGAGGACGCCATCCGAACCACCATCAAAAATCTCGGCCACTTTCCGATGTTGGGACGCGACCGGCCTGAGTTGGATGCCCGCGCACTCGGGGTACCCCGCTATCCCTACACAATCTATTATCAAGTCGAGAGCGACGAGGTTTGGATTGTGCACATTCGCGATGCTCGGCGGAAACCCATCGAGGCCGGGCAACTGTAACGCATCAGATGAGAGAAAAACGAACGCCCGCCGGGAACAATCCCGGCGGGCATTTTGCTGTCAGTCGAACAGACGGAACTGACGCGACTTGAAGTCGGCCGTGCGAAAGCGTTTGGTCAACGCCTCGCGTTCGATCCAGTCGACCATGAAGCGGACGGCACCACCGGCTGCGCGCAGCTCATCGCTGTCCATGAAGTGCGACAAGTAGCCGGTTTCGGTGATCGGCAGCAGTGCGCCTTTTGGCGCGAGCACCGTGATTTCGATGTGGTCAGAACCGGCGAACAAATAGTCGGGCGTATGACGCACGCGACACGCGACGTCGCGCCAGATGACGCGACGGGTCGTCGTGCGACGCGGAGAGTTGCGACGAGCCATGACACACCTCACGCGTTGGCAGGTTGAGAAAAGGCAGCGAGATATTTCGCGGCCTCGCTGGCACGCGCCGCAGCAGTGAAGATGGCGCGCTTGTCCTGCTTGAGTGCTTGCAGCCAGTTGGCGATGTAGCAGACATGGTCGACGCGTGGCCGCGCGCAGATGTCGAGGTCGGCCAGAAGGAAGCAGGCACCGAGTTCGGCGATGAGCTCTTCGAGGGCGTAGTTGGGGTCGCCGAAGCGAGACCCGAGATCACGATTAAGCCGTGACTTGACGCCCGACCAATGGGTCAGCTCATGAAGCAGGACAGCGAGATGGTCTTCCGAGCGTTGGACAGCGTCCTCGGCGTCGAACAGCCGCTCATCCGGCATCTGGATGATGTCCTGCGAGGGACGATAGTAGGCACGGTCGCCACCATGACGAATCACGGCACCAGTCGCGGCAATGAGCGCCTCGGCGCGACCAATGCGTTCGACCGGTGGACGCTCAGGCATGTCCGGCAATGTGAAGCCATCGACCTGCGCGCAGTTGAAGACCCAAGAGGCACGGGCAACACGGCGGTGACCATCGTCGGTATCGTTCGCCGGATCAGGTTCAACGTCGTACTGGCGATAGAAGACAACCAGTGAACCGGTCTCGCCTTTGCGGACTTGGGCTCCAAGTTCAGACCATTGCCGGTAGCTCGCCCACAGGCCGCGTGGATAGTCATGCGTCAGTGCTGATGCCCAGAGCGACAGGATGTTGATGCCACGATAGGTAGCTTGCGTATTGGCATTTGCGGGCATCAGATTGCCGATGCCGACGCGTTGCCATGGCATGCGGCTCTCGCCGACGCCTGCCTCGATGAGGGCAATGATCTGATCGGTGACGTGCTGATGAATGTCGAGGCTGGATTTAGTCATGACGCAACTCCGTCGAAATGCGCACCGGCCCAATGCCTGGGTGCGACGCGCCCGACAGAGCGGCGACATGAGAGGGCGTCCGCGCACCCGCAGGGTCGCAGCAGAGCGAAGAAGGCTTGCCCTTGCGCGGCGTCCTCGTCGCCGCTAGGCGCGGCATAGCGCGCACCAGCGGGCTCGGTCGATGGATGGAGGGCTTAGGAAATCAGACGCGCGACAGACCACGGCGCCGGTCGTCATGGTCGCGACCGGACTCGGCACGCCGGGCAGCAAACGGCACAGTATGAGGGGCCAGGCCATAACATGCTGAAACGGCGACATCATTGCCGTGCAACAAGTAGGTGCATCCACAACGAACTGCGAGCAATTCCCGCCGCGATGGCATATACTGCTCGCACATGAATCACGCCCCGGGGGAGAGCCAGCAGTTGGAAAATATCGGCGAGATCGAGAAGCGCTTGTGGTCGAGCGCCGATACGTTGCGTGCGAACTCCGAATTCGCCAGCAACGAGTATTTCCTGCCAGTGATGGGTCTCATCTTTCTGCGTCACGCCTACAGCAGATTTCTGAGGGTCAAGGGCGAGATCGAGGAGACGTTGCCGACACGAGCGGGTAAGCGTCGCGAGCTGACCAAGGAGGACTTGTCCCAGATGGGCTCGATCTTCCTGCGGCCGAAAGCGCAGTTCGAGTATTTGGCCACGCTGCCCGAGAGTGCCAACCGCCAGCAGGCGATTATCGATGCCATGGAGAGCATCGAGGAGGACTACGAGGGGCTCAAAGGTACACTGCCAAAGAATGAGTACCAGCAGCTCGACAACGACGTCCTAGGATCTCTACTCCGCACCTTCAATGATCCGGCGCTGAAGCGTGCCAACGGAGACATCTTCGGCCGCATCTACGAATATTTTCTGACGCAGTTCGCCGACCAGAAGGCGCACGACGGCGGCGAATTTTTTACGCCGGTCTCGCTCGTGCAGATGATTGTGAACGTCATCGAGCCCGACCATGGCAAGGTGCTCGACCCCGCCTGCGGCTCGGGCGGTATGTTTGTGCAGAGCGCACACTTCATGGAAGGGAAGAAGAAGGACCCGACAAAGCAGGTCACGTTCTACGGCATGGAGAAGAATGCGACGACCATCCGCCTCGCAAAAATGAACCTCGCAGTGCATGGTCTCGAAGGCAACATCGCGCAGGCGATCACATACTACAACGAACCGCACGAACTCGTCGGCAAAGCCGATTTTGTGATGGCGAATCCGCCCTTCAACGTCGATGAGATCGACGCCGGGAAAATCAAGAATGATCCTCGCCTGCCGTACAAGCTGCCGAGCGTAAACAAGGGCGGCAAGGTCGGCAACGGCAACTATGTTTGGATCTCGTACTTCGACGCCTACCTAAATGACAAAGGTCGCGCCGGATTTGTCATGTCATCTCAGGCATCGAGCGCAGGTGGTGAGGAGAAACGTGTCCGCGAAGACCTAGTGAAGTCCGGCCACGTCGACGCGATGATCGCGATCCGAGGAAATTTTTTCTATACGCGTACGGTGCCGTGCGAGCTGTGGTTTTTCGACAAAGGTAGGCCGAAGGCGCATCGCGACAAAGTACTGATGATAGATGCGCGCGCCGTCCATCGCAAAGTGACGCGCAAGATTTTCGACTTCAGCCCGGAGCAGCTTGCCAACCTGACGTCCATCGTCTGGCTCTATCGTGGCCAGTCGGAGCGCTTCATCGGCCTGCTCATCGACCACCTGTCGCGCTCTGTCGACAGTGCCGAAACCTCCCTTGAGCCGACTCGCCAGTTCATGACCGCACTGGTTGAGGCAAAGACCAAGGTCGCGGCATTTTTCAAGGCACAACAGAAGAACGAACGAGCGGCAGCAGCATGGAAGGAGTTCGAGAACGCGGCAGCGGCGGCTGGCGACAATGTCGAGACATTCTCGTCGCTTGCCGAGGATACCGCGAAGCGCTGGCAGAAGGCATCGAAGGATCTTGCGGGGTACACGAAGACCGCCGAGCAGATTGGTAAGGGCGCTGAGACATCGCACGACTTGATTCGTCAGATTGATCATGCAGTGAAGCTGTTCGCGCGCACTGTCGACATCGCAGAGAAAGAGCTCGGCGCGAAGGACAACGGCATCTGGCCGGCGCGCGAGGTAAAGGTGGCAGCCAAGGCTCTTGAAGAAGCGCGCGAACATGCGGTGGGGCGTTTACGCCTTGTGCGCTATTTCCATCGTCATGCAAACTGGCTGGCCGAGCGTTTCCCGGAGGCAAAGCTCCGCGACGTCGAGGGGTTGGTGAAGCTCGTCTCACACGATGAGCTGGCAAAGAACGATTGGAGCCTCACTCCTGGCCGCTACGTCGGCGTCGCCAAGGAAGTGGAGAATGAGGACTTCGACTTTGAGGAGACGCTGCGCGAGATCCATGTCGAACTGGAGGACTTGAACGCTGAGGCCGTCAATCTTGCGGCGATGATTTCTAAAAACTTAAAGGCGCTTGTTACATGAAGCGGCATACAAAAAAATTGAGCGAGGTGGCGCGACTTCGTACAGGCAAGTTGGATTCGAACGCGGCGGTACCAGGGGGAGAGTATCCGTTTTTTACATGCGCCCAAGAAACCTATAGTATCGATAACTACGCATTTGACACTGAGGCCGTATTACTTGGCGGCAACAACGCCACAGGAATTTTCCCGCTGAAATACTATTGCGGAAAATTCAATGCGTACCAGAGAACATATATAATCGAAACACTGAATGCCGATGTGCTGTCCACTCGCTACCTCTACCACGCATTGCGGCCAGCTCTCGCGCATTTTCAAAGTGCATCCATCGGTGCGGCTACTCAATATTTGACAAAAGGTATTTTGGACAACTTTCCGTTAGTGGTTCCGCGAATTGAAGTGCAAAGAGAAATCGAGAGAAATCTGTCGGCTTATGACGACCTCATCGCCAACAACAAGCGACGCATCGAGCTGCTGGAGCAGTCGGCGCGGTTACTTTTCAAGGAGTGGTTCGTCCACCTACGCTATCCCGGCCATGAGCACGATAGAATCGTCAATGGAGTGCCGGAGGGGTGGGAGCGGAAGTTGATCTCTGAACTAACCTCATTCATTAGTCGCGGCATCGCACCGAAGTATAATGACGATGCCGAAGGGCTGGTGATCAACCAAAAGTGCATACGAAACCGACTGCTCGATATCGGACCAGCTAGACGACAGTCGAAGACTCCGCCTGACGATAAACTTGTGCGAACAGGTGATGTGCTCGTCAACTCGACTGGGGAAGGCACACTGGGGCGAGTGGCGCAGGTAATTGAAGAATGCCGAAACTACACTGTCGACAGTCACGTGACGATCGTTAGACCTTCTAAGGCCGTTGACGCAGCATTCATCGGGCTCCATCTCACAGGGATGGAGACTTACTTGGCGTCACAGGGGCGTGGCGCGACCAACCAAAAAGAACTTGCGCGCGCGAGCATTGCAGAAATTCCGCTTATCGTGCCGCCTGAGGTCCTTCGGGTGGAACTGACGGAACATGTGTCTCCAATATTCCGACAGATCGCTAACTTGAAAAACCAAAGCCGGGCACTCGCCGGTGCCCGTGACCTCTTACTTCCACGTCTGATGGACGGTAGAATATCTGTATGAAAATGAACGAAGACACTCTCGTCCAGGAGACGACAGCCAACTACCTGCGCGATGCGCTCGGCTGGACGAGTGTCTTTGCTTATAATCAAGAGACTCTCGGCGTCGAGGGTACGTTCGGACGCAAGGACGAGACCGAGGTCGTACTGACGCGGCATCTCGGCGTCGCGTTGATGACGCTCAATCCAGGTCTGCCACCCGAAGCCTACCAAGCCGCCATCCGCGACCTGGCGCAGCACAGCGCGGCGCAGCCGTTGCTGCTCTCCAACCGGGACAAGCACACGCTCATTCGTGACGGCGTGCTGGTTAGTTTCCGAGCCCCTGACGGTTCAGTGAAGAAGCAGCGCCTGCGCGTCATCGATTTCCAGAACCCGGAGAATAATGAATTTCTCGCCGTCCGCGAGTTGTGGGTGAAGGGCTCGCTGTACCGCCGTCGTGCCGACGTGATCTGTTTCGTCAATGGCTTGCCAGTCGTCTTCTTAGAGTTGAAGAACGTTCACCGTGATCTTCGACGCGCCTATGACGAAAACTTCAGTGATTACAAGGATACGATCCCGCACCTGTTTGAACACAATGCGCTGGTCGTGCTCGGCAACGGCCTTCGTGCCCGCTATGGGTCGTTGTCGAGCAAGTACAAGCACTTCCGTGAATGGAAACGTCTCGAAGAAGAGGAGCCGGCCTCCGTTGAGATGCAAACCCTGCTCAAGGGGTTGCTCAACAAGCACACACTCATCGACATCATCGAGAATTTTATCCTGTTCGATGAAAGCGCTGGCGGCCTTGTCAAGATCGTCGCCCAAAATCAGCAAGTGCTCGGTGTCAATCGCGCCGTCGCGGCCGTTCGCGACAGGAAGGCACGCGAGGGTAAGCTTGGCGTCTTCTGGCATACCCAGGGTGCGGGGAAGTCGTATTCAATCGTCTTCTTCACACGAAAAGTACATCGCACGATCGGGGCAAATTTCACGTTCCTGGTGCTGACCGACCGCGAAGATCTTGATCGCCAAATCTACGGAACTTTCGCCGGCTGCGCCGTCGTCGATAATGATCGTGAGCCGTGCCGGGCAGGAAGCGGGGCAGAGCTGCGCGCGTTCATCGCCGAGCACAACAAAGCCTACGTCTTCTCGCTCATTCAAAAGTTCAACAAAGAAGTGAAGCCTGGGCAGGCCTATTCGGAACGTGACGATGTCATCGTCGTAACCGATGAAGCTCACCGCACACAGTACGGCGAGTTGGCGCTTAATATGCGCAACGCATTGCCCAATGCCTCGTACATTGGGTTTACGGGAACACCGCTGTTCAAAGGCGACGAAATCACCAAACGCGTGTTCGGTGACTACGTATCCCGTTACGATTTCCAGCGCGCCGTCGAGGATGGAGCTACCGTACCGCTGGTCTACGACGCTCGCGGCGAAAAACTGAACATCGCCGTCAGCGACTTGAACGAACGCATTGCCACTAAGCTCGAAGAAATTGAAATCGAGGATATCGACGTCGCGCAGCGGCTCGAACGCGAGCTTGGTCGCGACTATCACGTCATCACTGCCGAGCCCCGACTCCAGCGCATTGCCCAGGATTTCGTCACGCATTATTCGACGAACTGGGAGAGCGGCAAGGCGTTGTTCGTATGCATCGACAAAGTCACTGGCGTGCGGATGTTCGACTACATCCAGCCTTCGTGGCAGGCGCGGATTGTAGAGCTGGAGAAGACGCTCGCAACAGTTGAAGACGAGCAGGAACTCGTTTTCAAACGCCGCCAAATCGAATGGATGAAGCAGACAGAGATGGCGGTTGTCGTCAGTGAGGAGCAGGGCGAGGTCGCCAAGTTCCGGAACTGGGGGATCGACATTACGCCTCACCGCAGGCGCATGAAGGAGGGCTTCCTGGGGAGCGATGGTAAGCGCATCGATCTCGAGGATGCTTTTAAGAAAGAGGCGCATCCATTCCGTGTCGTTATCGTTTGTGCGATGTGGCTGACTGGTTTCGACGTCCCCAGCCTTTCGACGCTCTATTTGGATAAGCCGCTGAAGGCGCACACGCTAATGCAGGCAATTGCGCGCGCGAACCGTTTCCATGAGGGCAAGGAAAACGGCCTCATCATCGACTACTGTGGCATCCTCAAAAGTTTACGCAAGGCGCTTGCTACGTTTGCTGGTGCAGATGGCTCGCCGACTGGAGGGGAGGACGGCGGCCGCGAGAAGGAT
>JAYSUN010000656.1:0-7804 GCA_043719045.1 Hyphomicrobiaceae bacterium
GGCCTGATCATTTTGGCCGGCATCGAAAGCCCCGGCCTGACCTCATCCCTCGCCATCGCCGAACTCGTCGGCAGCCGCCTCGGCAATGCGTCGAACACCTCAATTGTGTAAGTTTGCTGACGTCGTCCCCGGCGCCAGGAGCGGATGCTGCCGATGCGTCTGCGTGTGAATACACGCAGCGATATGCCCGGGCGACACTTCGACGGCTGGCGGAATGGCCACTTTGCAAGCCTCCGTCATCTTCGGACAACGCGGATGGAACACACAGCCGGACGGCGGATTGAGCGGGCTTGGCAATTCGCCCTTGATGATCGTGCGCGGCCGCGACTTTTCGATCACCGGATCCGGCACGGGCGCCGCCGCAAGCAAAGCCTGCGTGTACGGATGCTTCGGATTGGCGAACAATTCATCTGCCGCTGCATACTCGACGATGCGACCGAGATACATCACCGCCACCTTGGTCGAGATGTGCCTGACAACAGCAAGGTCGTGCGCAATAAACAGATACGTCAGCCCCAACTTGTTCTGCAGATCCTCAAGCAGGTTGATCACCTGTCCCTGGATCGACACGTCCAGCGCCGAGACCGCCTCATCACACACGATCAGCTGCGGTTTGACGCCCAGCGCACGCGCAATGCCCACCCGCTGCCGTTGCCCGCCAGACAGCTCATGTGGATAGCGCACGGCCATGTAGGGATACAGCCCGACCAGCTGCAGCAGTTCAGCAACTCGTCCGGGCGCTGCCTTCTTGGTCAGCACACCATGGACGACCATCGGTTCCGCGATAATCTGTCCCACCGTCATCCGCGGATTGAGCGACGAATACGGGTCTTGAAAAATGACCTGCATGCGCTTGCGCACGTCGACCATCTCACCCTTTTTCAAACCCGCGATATCGCGACCCTCAAACTTGATTTCACCCGCCGTCGGATCATCCAAGCGCAACACCAGCCGGCCCAATGTCGACTTTCCACAGCCGGATTCCCCCACCAGCCCGAGCGTTTCGCCGGGCTTGATATCGAGCACCACATCGTTGACCGCGCGCACCAGTTTCTGCGCCCTGAATAAACCGCCACTCACCGGAAAGTGCTTTGTGACTCCATTGATCGCGAGGATCGGCGCAGTGCCTTCAGGGGCCGGCGGCGCGTGCATCGCTGGAGCCGCCGCAGCCTTTTGGGCTCCGGCCGCAACATCAGCCAGCCGATGGCATGATGCTGTATGTTCCGGCTCGACCAGCGTCGGTATCGGCACGATCTTGCATGCCTCGGCCGCATACGGGCAGCGTGGCGCAAAGCGACAACCATCAGGTGGGTTCAGCAGGTTGGGCGGCGCGCCATCAATGGTCGCCAGCCGTGATGTTCGTGCCCGATCCAGCCGGGGTACGGCCGATAACAACCCACGTGCGTACGGGTGTGCCGGCCGCGCGAACACAGCTTCGGCTGGACCGCTCTCCACCAGGCGCGCCGCATACATGACGTTGACCCGGTCGGCATAACGCGCGACGATTCCAAGATTGTGCGTGATGACTACAATTGCGATATTCAGCCTGCGCGCGAGGTCCTTCATCAGCTCCAGGATTTGCGCTTGAATGGTGACGTCGAGCGCTGTCGTCGGTTCGTCCGCAATGAGTAGTTTCGGGTTGCAGGCGAGGCCGATGGCAATCATCACCCGTTGCCGCATGCCACCCGACAGTTGATGTGGAAACTGCAGCAGACGACTGGCTGGGTCGGTAATACCAACCAACGTCAACAGCTCGATGGCCCGCTCCGTTGCTTGGCGCTCATTCATCCCCATGTGAATCAGCAACGGCTCTTTGATCTGCAGCCCGATCGACAGCACTGGATTGAGCGACGTCATCGGCTCCTGAAAGATCATCGCGACATCGCGGCCGCGGATCTTCCGCATCTCTTCATCCGATAGCGTCAGCAAAGACTGGCCGTCGAATTGAATGGTCCCACTCATCACCCGGGCGGTGTTGGGCGGCAGCAAGCGCATCACGGTCAGCGCCGATACGGACTTTCCCGAGCCGCTCTCGCCGACAATAGCCACGATTTCGCCGGGCGACACCGAATAAGTCAGGTTCTCGACCGCACGCACGGTGCCATGCGAGGTGACAAAATGCACTGTCAGATCCGTGATCGTCAGCAGCGGGCCGGACGCGCGCGGTGGCGCTCCAGCAACGTCCATGGCCGTGATTGTCTGCACGCCGTCACTCCCCATCGTCGCGCTCGTTATTGTCAGCCAGAATTGTCGGCCAGAGCGTCGAGCTTGCAGTCTACGACATTTCCAGGCCTGCGGCCAGATTAGCTGTTCGGTGTCGGTGCGGTTTTCTCGGCGATCGCCGCCCGCACGCGCTGATCAAACAGCGGATAGCCCGGCCGCCGGAGCACGACGATCAGCAGCGCGCCCATGACGATGCCGCCGACGTGCGCCCACCATGAGGTCTCGTTCACATCGCGAACAAAAATCATGCCGAACTGCAGCACGATCCAGGCACCGAGGGCCAAGGCTGCCGACACATGCAACGGAAAGATTCGCAGCGCCAAGATCCAGACTTTCACCTTGGGGTGCAGCATCACATAGGCTGCAATCACACCCGCTACCGCCCCGGAAGCGCCGATCAACGGAATTTTTGAGGCTGGCATCGCGGCGGCGTGAGCGAGACCGCCGGCAATGCCGCAGAGCAAATAAAAGCCGACAAATCGAACATGGCCCATGGCATCCTCGACATTGTCGCCGAACACCCAAAGGAACGCCATGTTGGTCGCGAGGTGTAAGATATCGCCATGAAAGAACTGGTGGCTCAGGAGTGTTGCGCGTTCAGGCACCGGCCAGGCATCGAGCGGCCCAAGCGCAGCATTGCCGATCCAGCCCATGCGGATCAGCTCGTTCGGAATGATGGCGAAACTCGCCACCACCGATTCCCCGTGCGGCGTGAGTTCAAAGGCAAAGATGAGGCAGTTCAAAATGATGATCGCAAGTGTCGCCCATTGAAAGCGGATTGAGCGCAGCGGATTGTCATCGTGGATCGGAATAAACATCGGTATCTCGTGTACCAGTCGGTGTCACTTGTGACCATAGAGCCGAACTGCCACTTGACAAGGTTTTGTCAACCGGTCGTCATCGCGATCAACCTTGTTTCCAAATCGTCAGCAGAGCATGCGCCCCTTCACGACCCACACCGGCATTGCCTGCCCGCTCGGCCTTGCCAACGTCGACACCGATCAACTGATCCCTGGCCGCTATCTCAAGCTGAAACGCGGTGCCGGCCTCGATCAGGCGCTGTTGGCTGACCTACGCTTCAAAAACGGCAAGGAAATTGCTGATTTCCCGCTGAACCGCGCTGCTTGGCGCCGCGCCACTGTCCTGGTGGCCCGCCGCAATTTCGGCTCTGGCTCGTCGCGGGAGGCTGCCGTTTACGCGCTCCTCGAGTTTGGCATCCGCGTGGTGCTGGCACCGAGCTATGGTGATATTTTTGCGTCCAATGCAGTCAAGAACGGGATGGTTGCCGCCATCGTGTCTGAGCCGATCATCGACGATGTTCTGGCGGCCCTGGAGGCAAAACCGGAATTGCCGGTGACCCTCGACTTGCAGACACAGCACATCGCCTGGGGCAATCGCTGCGAGCCATTTGCGATCGACGCGGCGTGGCGCGAACAGCTGCTCAACGGCTGGGATGACCTGCAGGTCACCCGCGCCCGCGCGGATGCCATTGCAGCTTTCAAAGCCCGCGACGCTGAGGCCCGGGCTTGGGCTGCCCTGCAGGAAGATGATCACTCGCGTTAGGTAGGTCAAAATCCATCCTTCACGCTCCGAGCGAATTGTTTGTGTCGCGAAGCGGCTGTTGCATCAACAAGGCGCAATGTGTTCGAGCGTAGACACAGCGGGTGTAGCGGTAAGCACGCGGCACAACTGTTCGATGCGACCGCACTGCAACGACCAACTACAGATCAAGCGACCAAGGGTCCGGCCACCACGGAGCCTTCGTAATGATTGAATGCCGTTGGCTCTTGGATTGCGTTGCCGGCAGCAACAGCGCGCCGGATCCGGTCTTGATGGCCTACGCGTGCCTCAAGCTGGCGGACCCGCGCCCCAAACCATAGCAATCTCCGGCCGATGGCGCCGTTCTGCGTCGAAAATCGACGGCAATTCGGTGCCAGGACGCGATCCTTGCGTCGCAGGGGAACGCCACAGCCGTCAGTGCCGAAGCTGCAGGGTCTGCAAGTCAAGAGCCTGGCGTCGAGTGCGGGAATATTCGCTTGCGAGTGTGGCTCTGCGTTGACCACAAAATGTGTTCACGCGGATTTACCAGTCGGCAACTCTTCAGTTGCGAGCGGCCAAATTTCCTGGTTCTATTTTTGTCAGTCGACATCGATTTTCGGTCCAATGACAATTGAATTGCGAGACGGGTAGTCCCATGCGCTGGTCGATCAACGCGGTGGCTGCATCAGGCTGGAATAACTGACAATGCCGAACTCCCGAGTAAGTTGCAACCTGCGGATAATGAACCAACACGATCGTCACGCACGTGTCCGAGTTGAGCATGGACAGCTCTCAGCTTGCACGCATGATAACCAGCTTGACGGCTGACCAATTCCGTCTGCAGATAGCCGATTGAAGTCGGACTGTCGTGATACGTTAGCATCAAAATAATGCTGCGAGCCGAAGGGCTACCAGATACGAGACGATACAAATTGTGAAGTGTGGCTTTGATGGATATTGACGTACAAAGAGCGAGTTCATTGGCGTTGCTGGATGTTCTCCCACGAGCCGCACACAATCAGGCGATGGCCTGGGCTTCGATTGACGTGACCCTGGCGATCGACGACGATCGGGCGCTTGCCGCTTGGCTACTGGCCATCGACCACATCAAAGGCACCGGTGTTGTCGGCATCGCCATTTCGGCCGGCTGGCTCGAACTACGGATCGATCGCAGCCTCTCCGTTGCTGCCTGGGTCGACTTGGTTCGCGCGACTACGGCAGAGGCGCTGACGACCGTTCCGCCCGAGGCTGAAATGGCCTGGGCTGCTGCAACGGAAAACAATGACTCGATGCTGTTGCGTCTCGACCGCGTCCGTGACGACAGTTTCATAATCCATTACCGCACGCCAACATTGAGCCAGGATGGCGTTCGCACGCTGGCGGCACTGTGGACGGTTGCGTCGCGTGCGGCACCGGATGCGACGATCGCTGACATCGCCTGGCACGAGGCAATCGCGACAAGCGTCGCACGTGACACTCACTGGCGCCGCAACGAGCCACTGGATGTGCCATCAAATTTTGACGGCATTCTGCAACGCTGTCCCGACAACATCGCCGTTGTCGAGAGCGATCGCAATTGGACGTATGCTGAGCTCGACGCGCGAGCCAACGCGGTCGCCGAGGTGTTGCTGGCACGCGGGACCC
Source organism: Hyphomicrobiaceae bacterium (assembly GCA_043719045.1). Lineage (GTDB taxonomy): Bacteria > Pseudomonadota > Alphaproteobacteria > Rhizobiales > Hyphomicrobiaceae > JABFRJ01. The sequence goes on from JAYSUN010000656.1 coordinate 5,407, forward strand.
GGCCGGGTGAGATCGTTGGAATTGCCCTCCCGCGCGGTGTCAGCGCCGTCGCCGCAATGCTCGGCATCCTCCGCGTGGGCGCCGCCTATTTGCCACTTGATCTCGAATACCCGGCTGAGCGTTTACGCTTCATGCTTGAGGATGCAGCTGTGAGTCTGCTTGTCTCGGATGACACAGGACGTGCCAAGTGTGCCGGGCTTGCAGTTGAGTTGCTCGACGTCCCCACGACCGGCCGGCGCCGCCCTTTGACGCTGCCAACGCTCCATGGCGACGCATTGGCTTACGTCATGTACACGTCTGGTTCGACAGGGCAACCAAAGGGCGTTGAAGTCCTCCATCAGGGCATTGCGCGTCTGGTGCTCGACTGTGCGTTCATGCCTCTTGCTGATGACACGGTCATGCTGCACGCGGCCCCCCTCGGCTTTGATGCGTCCACGCTCGAGATCTGGGGACCACTGTTGAACGGCGGACGTTGCGTGATCCATGACGAGGTCATACCGAGCGGTTCGGGGTTGTCTCGCACCATCACGGCCACCGGCGCACACGCCGCCTGGCTGACAGCCGGTCTTTTCAATGCCGTCGTGGACGACGATCCGCTTCACCTCGCGGCACTGCGGACCTTGCTGATCGGCGGTGAGGCTCTCTCGATCAATCACGTGCGCCGCTTCCTCATTGCAGCGCCGCGCACCCGGCTTGTCAATGGCTATGGGCCGACCGAGACGACAACATTTGCGGCGACGCATCCGATCAACCTCGCGATGCTCGAAAACACTCATTCGGTGCCAATCGGTCTCCCGATCAACGCAACCTCTCTCTACGTTTTAAATCAGCGCGGCGAGCCTGTGCCGCGCGGAATGATCGGCGAGCTTTATATTGCTGGTCTGGGAGTTTCTCGCGGCTACCGCTGCCGTCCAGAATTGACGGCAGAACGCTTCCTCGCTGATCCTTTTACTGCCGACGGCACCAGGATGTACCGCACCGGCGACCACGTTCGCATGTTGACGACTGGCGAGGTGGATTTCGTCGGTCGCATCGATGGGCAGGTGAAAATCCGGGGTTTCCGGATCGAGACGACAGAGATCGAGTTTGCGTTGTCGCAATGCACCGATGTCGGCAATTGCGCTGTGCTAGCGCAGCGTGACCCGGTCCGCGGTGCCGAACTTGTCGCCTATGTGGTGCCGTCGTCGGATCGCTTCAACGCAGCAGCGCTGAAGCGGCAACTGGCCTCGAGACTGCCCGACTATATGGTGCCGACGCACTGGCTGCGAATGGCCGTTCTCCCAGTCAACGCAAACGGTAAATTGGACCGTCAGGCCTTACCACTGCCAACGCGGCGGCGGCCAGCCGATCTCGCGCATGACTACGTTGAACCAAAAACCGGGCCGGAGCGTGATGTCGCGCAGGCCTTTGTACGCACACTCGGTCTGGATCGCGTGGGCGCACTCGACAACTTCTTCGATCTCGGTGGCAACTCACTCCTGGTGCTGAGGGCCCATGCAGCAATCCGTGACGCTGGCCACGGTGCGTTCTTGATTGCGCACTTCTTTGCCGACCCGACGCCGCGTGCGATCGCCCGGGTGCTTGGCGCCAAGTTGCAAGGGGCCGGCGCACCTTCGACCACCCCCATTCTTGCGCGGAGCAGAGGTGACGCCGAACCGATCGCGGTCATCGGCATGGCCGGTCGCTTTCCAGGCGCACCTGACATTGAAGCCTTCTGGCAGGTCCTCAGCGAGGGTCGCGAGACCATCCGGTTCTTCGCACCGGACGAACTCGATGCGTCGATTCCGGCCGAGTTGCGTCAGGACGATCGCTACGTTCCGGCCCGTGGCGTGATTGACGGCGTTGATTTGTTCGATGCCGGATTTTTCAACATCTCGTCGAGAGAAGCTGAACTGATGGATCCGCAGCAGCGGGTCTTTCTAGAGCTTGCCTGGGAATGCTTGGAGAGAGCTGGTCAGGTGCCTGAGAAAACGTCGCCGCCGATTGGTGTCTTCGCTGGAATGTATAATGCCAGCTACTTCCAAAAGCACGTTCTGGCGCATCCCGACAAGGTCGCACGCGTCGGTGAATTTCAAGTCATGCTGGCCAATGAAAAAGACTACATTGCCACCCGCGCAGCGCACAAACTTAACCTCACCGGACCCGCAGTGAGTGTGCACACAGCTTGCTCGACCTCGTTGGTGGCGATTGCTCAGGCGTTTGACGCTTTGCGCGCTGGCCAATGCGGCCTTGCGTTGGCCGGCGGTGTCTCGATCACCTGTCCACCCGCGAGCGGTTATCTTTACCAGGAAGGCGCGATGCTGTCTCCGGACGGCCATACGCGAACCTTTGACGCAGCGGCCCAGGGCACGGTATTCTCGGATGGTGCCGCTGTCGTGCTGCTGCGGCGCCTCTCGGA
>JAYSUN010000657.1:0-24980 GCA_043719045.1 Hyphomicrobiaceae bacterium
GATCGCAGGCGTTTCATCTTGCTTGGCAAACTGGCACCAGTCAGCGTCAAAGCCGATGCCAGCCGCGCTGCAACGCAAGACTACTTGAAAACTGAAGCAGCGGCGAAAGCGGCCGATGAGCAGACTCGCTCTGCCCAAATTGTATCGACACACGCGACAATGGGCTTTCAAAAGGCCATTGCCGCGGATTCGCTTGCGCAAGCAACCTTCACAACCGAAGAGCCGCGCTGGCGCGAAGCCGAAGCGCTTGATATCGAGATCGCAACCGCACGGCGTGAATTTGATGCTGCCCGGGCGGCTGCTGAAAAAGCTAAAGCCGATGGTCTGGCCGCTAAAGCGGCACTCGACAAGATGGCGTCGGAACGCGGCACGATCCGTGAGACGCTGGCGCGTCTGACGAGCGATCTCGAGACGACGTCAGCTCATGCGGCCATTGCCGACCGTGGCCGAGAAATCTCGTTGCTGCTTTTGCGCTACGACGAGGTGATCGGCAACAACAGTGCGGCGAGCGAAGAAGCCAGGACGGCTCGCGCCGAAGTCGAACGCTTGACGGAAATCGCAGCGCGCGAACAACGCACGGTGAGCGAAGCCACGACCCGTCGCGAAAGCGTCGGCGAAAGCTTAAAATCACGACGCGCGGCCCTGGTTGCATCTGACGCCGGTGCCATGGAAGCCCAGGACCGCGCGCTCGCGATTCTGCAGGACAAGACGCGCGAAGCCGAACATATTGCGACCGCATGGCGTCAGGCCGAACATGACATCGTACATGCTCGCGAGCTTGCGGCCGCGGCCAAATCGTCACTCGATCGTTCTGACGAGCAAAGGCAGACTGCGGAAGCAGAATCCGAGCGCCGCATCGCTGCCCGTCGCGAAATAGGATCTCTGGCGGACCTTGCCGAAGCCACGATGTCGGACGCAGCGGAAGCCTTGCGCGCGTCTCTTGAACCTGGCCAGCCATGCCCTGTCTGCGGCAGCAAAGCCCACCCATTTGTCGAGCACGATAGGACTGGCGCACGCTTGGTTCTTGAGATTTCCAGCCGTCGTGACACCCTTGATGCCGACATCGAGAAGTTGATGCATCAGGTGAGCACCTTCAGTGCTGCCACTGCAACTGCAAAGGCGCAATACGGCGAAGCGCAGCGTCAGGCAACCATTGCTCACACCGAGAAATCGCGTCTGGCGCAAGCCTATGCTGCTCTTGCAAAACCGTTGACGGGGGCCATTACCGCTTGCCGCCTGTCGCATCTGGTTCCGGCAGCCTTGGATCAGCGCACGGCTCAAGCGTTGGCGCAGATCAATGCCGACGCTGCCCGCGCGCGCTCGCACTTTGAACAGACTCTGAAGCGCAAACACGATCTGCGCAACGAAGTTGATACGTTGCAACGCGCCTACGACGACCTTGCGCGGATGCGGGAAGCAGCGGATGAGCGGCTCAAGGCGATCGCGTCGGAACGGCTCGAGGCCGAGCGCCGGCGAGCGGCAGCCGATAGCCGCGCGAACCAGGTTCTTGGCCTGCTCACAGAATTGACCGGGTCTCTGGCGCCGCATCTGGCAGCCGTGGGCGCAACTGCTGAAGATCTCGCCCGCGATTTACGCGGCGTGGAGATGCAGTTGAACGAACGCGGTGCGGTTTATAAAGCGCGTCGGGCCGAGCGTGACAAGCTCGAGGCGCGGCTGCAGTCGTTCACCGTCGACGAAGCTTCTGCGACAGCGACATTTTCGGCAGCGCAAGAAACGGCGAAGGCCGCAACACTGACATCCAAGGCCCGCGAGGTGCGTCATGCCGAACTGTCAGCTCAGCGCAAGGAACTCCTTGGCGGCACCCCAACCGATGCACATCGCCAAGCAGCCCAAGAAGCTCTGACTGCGGCACAGGCCACCCGTAACGCTGCTTCAGCTGAATTGCACAGGTGTGCACTTGAGCATGCCGTTGCCATGCAGCGCCAACAAGCTCTGTCAGAAGCGGTCACGCAGGCCGCTGCAAACCGCGAGACAGCACGCGCGGCATTGGCTGCAGCGGTGGAGGAGCTTGGCGTCGCCTGGACTGAGGTTGAAGCGCTGATGGCGCTGCCGGCCGATACGATGATCACTCTGAGCGAGAAAATGTCGAGCTTGGCTCGCGCAGTCACCGAGGCTCAAAACACACTTGACTTGCGCCGCACCGACTTGGCAGCGCTATCTGCAACCGGCGTGATCGAACTCGATCAATCGGCAGCGGAGGCATCCCTTGTGCGTTTGCAGAACGAAGTCACCGAGTTGCGCGATTGCGCAAGTGCGGTTCGGGCGAAGCTCGCGATCGACACCGAGGCTCGTGAGAAGGCTGGCGCCATCATCGCCGAGATTGACTCCGCGCGAGCCGACTACAGTGTCTGGCAAGCCGTCGACAATGCCATCGGATCGGCGTCAGGCGACAAGTTCCGGCGCATCGCACAGGCTGTGACGTTGGACCATTTGGTTCAACTTGCAAACCTTCAACTCGAGGCGATCAATCCGCGCTACCGTCTCCAACGCAACAGCGCGGGGGATCTCGGCCTTGCGGTGATTGACCGTGACATGGGCGATGAGGTCCGTGCGGTCCGCAGCCTCTCAGGGGGTGAGCGTTTCCTGGTGTCGCTTGCGCTTGCGCTCGCCCTCTCAGGTCTGGAAGGCCGCCAATCGTTCGTCGACACCCTCTTCATCGATGAAGGTTTTGGAGCACTTGATGCTGAGACCCTCGACATGGCGATTGATGCACTGGAAATGTTGCAATGCCACGGCCGCAAGGTCGGCGTCATCACACACGTCGCTGCCATGATTGACCGGATCACTGTTCAGATCCGCGTTGAGAAGCGCGGCCAGGGACGTAGCACCGTGCGCATTTCGAACGGCGATAGCCTCGCTGCATAACTGCAATTGACGCAACGACCAAAATGCGCTGGGCTCAGTTTTCCATAATGGGAACTGAGCCCAGCGCATTTTCACGCGATGCAAGCGTGCTGAAAATCACCGGAGAAAACCATTGGATCATCGCCCAAGCCCAAGCCTTTGGCGCCCACGGCGAAATCGTCAAGCGTGATCTCGACGCCAATGGGTTTGTGTCAAGTGTCTGGATCGGCGGCGGCAAACTCGTGCCCGAGGCGGCCTTGAAAGCCGAGGTCCACGATCGCTACCGAGCAAAAGCGTAGCGCGGAATAGCCCCTCCATCAGGCCAGGTCGGCCTTTCGCCAAGGGCCGGCAAATGATATAATCCGGCTGAAACATATGACCTGGGACGCCGATGAACGATGCACCTGAACCGACTTTGTCGACAACTATGCATGCCATAGGGCAAAACGCGCGTGCGGCGGCCCGCGAACTCGCATTAGCCTCGCGCGATGCCAAGGATCATGCGCTGCTGACAGCGGCCAAGTCGTTGCGGGCCCGGACGGCGTTTATTCTCTCGGCGAATGCCGAAGATGTGGCTGCGGCCGAGGCGCGCGGGACATCGGGATCGTTTTTGGATCGGCTGAAGTTGGATGCCGAGCGGATTGACGGCATTGCTCGCGGCCTCGAAGAAATCGCAGCATTGGCTGATCCGGTTGGCGAGGAGATCGCTGAATGGGAGCGGCCGAACGGTCTCAAGATATCGCGCGTCCGGACACCGCTCGGCGTGATCGGCATCATTTATGAAAGCCGGCCCAACGTCACGGCCGACGCCGGTGGGCTGGCGTTGAAGTCGGGCAATACGGCGATCTTGCGCGGCGGCTCCGAGAGCGTTCGATCGTCACGTGCGATTCACGGCGCATTGGTAGAAGGTTTGCGTGCCGCGGACTTGCCGGAAACAGCGATCCAATTGGTGCAAACAACGGATCGTGCGGCCGTCGGAATGATGCTGGCTGGTCTCGATGGGGCGATCGACGTGATTGTCCCTCGCGGGGGCAAAAGCCTGGTTGCCCGTGTCCAGGCCGAGGCGCGGGTGCCGGTGTTCGCGCACTTGGAAGGCATTTGCCACACCTACGTCGATCGCGGTGCCGATCTTGATGTCGCAATCCCCATGGTCGTCAACGCCAAGATGCGGCGCACATCGGTGTGTGGGTCGACAGAGTGCCTTCTGGTCGACAAGGGCGCACACGCGGATTACCTGACGCCTCTGGTCAAGGCCTTGCTCGATGCGGGCTGCGAAGTTCGCGGCGATGTCGCGGCACAACATGCCGATACGCGGGTGAAAGCCGCGACAGCTGAAGACTACGGCCGCGAATTCCTCGACAGCATTATCGCAGTCAAAACCGTCGACGGCGTCGATGAGGCCATTGCACATATCGCGCGCTACGGCTCTCAGCATACCGACTGCATCGTGACCGAGTGCAATGCGACCGCCGAACGCTTTTTGAAACGCGTCGATTCAGCCATCGTGCTGCACAATGCATCGACCCAGTTCGCCGATGGTGGCGAATTCGGGATGGGCGCCGAGATGGGCATTGCAACCGGTCGGATGCATGCGCGTGGCCCCGTCGGCGTCGAGCAATTGACCAGCTTCAAATACATTGTCCGCGGCACCGGGCAGGTTCGGCCGGGTTGAGATGGCTAGCTGCGCCAGTTTTATTCGTAACCCTCAGCAATCGAGCGTGCAATGAAGGCCTCCATGTCTGAGCGGTCCGTGTTGCCTGCTGGCTGAGCTTTCGATGGCATGCGGCGCCGGAAGTGCAGGTAGCGTTCGCGCGCGACGGATTGCAGGCGAGCCAACTCAGCTAGCGGATCCGGATGATCGTCGACGCGCAGATCATACATCGGATAGTCTTCGGCGTCGTTGATCAGCAAGGCCGCGGATTGTTTCCCGCGCTTGTCGCCACCAGCGGCTTCGCCCGCGGTCATGGCAACGATCATGCGGCGTGCGAACGGCATCGCCGTGTTGGCCTCATAACCCCTGGCGGTCTCGCTGATAACCGCTTCGCTGGCCAGCATGTTGCCGGCCACTGAGAACAACGAGCGCTGCAAACTCCCGCACCATGCGACGCAGGCTTCCCCTGTATGTGCGGCAAAGCGGCCGGCCGTGTCCATGACGTGCAGTTGCCGGCTGTCGCGTCCCTCGTCAGAACCGGCAAGTGCAGCGACAGTCTCGGCGGCACTCTTGCCGCCAGCCATGAGATCAAGTCCGAGCGGCCCGAAATGAGGATTGACGAACGCCTGCGTCGCGACCGCGCCGACGCCAGTGCGGATGCTTGGCACGACAGCCCCGACTGCGAAAAACTTCGTGGCGACAATGATGCCAACTCGGCCAGTCGCGGCATCGCGAGCAATGATGGACCAGGTCATCGGTGCAGTCTCCGGTGGACAGATTAAGCCAGCAGGTTTTCTGCTAGCAATGGGAGTCGCGTTTCAGCGTCAATCACTCCAGCGCCGAGGGCAGACAGTTTAGCAAAGAAGTTCGGTAGCGTTTTGCGAACACATGCGGCGTTGCGCAAACGCATGCCAGGAATGCGCAAACCGATCATGGCAAAGCACATGGCGATCCGATGATCATCGTGCGTTTCAATCTCGGCGCCATGAAGCGGCCCAGGGTGAATCGTGAGCGTGTCTCCGGTTTCCTCGACACGGGCTCCGCATTTTGTAAGTTCGACTTTCAAGGCTTCGACACGCTCGCATTCTTGCACACGCAAGCGGCCGAGATCCGTGAAGCGCGTGGAGGTGGGCGCGAATGGCGCGAGGACGATGGCGGTCATGATACTGTCGGCGAGATCGGTGTTGCGGGAGTAGCTATTCCGCCAAGGCTTGTTGAGGATCAGCTCAAAAAAATTCTGATCGGCTTGCATGCCGCTGACGGGAGCCGGAGTAACGCGCACGCGGCTGCCAAAATCGCGCAAAAGCCAGTCGGCGCCCCAGAAATAGCTGGCACCCGATGCGTCGGGTTCGATGCGGTAGGTGCCACCCTCCCGAGGGAAATCGGCCACCAATCGCCGCGTCATGTCCACGTACGGAAGTTCGTCCGAGTCGGCCCCTGTCACGTCGATGTGCCAGCCACCGAAAGACTGGCTGAGGATCAAGGCCGACGCGAATTGTGAGCTCTCGTCGACGCTGACCTTGCAGGACGCACCCGGGCGTGGACCTGTGCCATGAATAACAGCGGGAAGCCGGTCATTGGTCGTGTCGATCCGATAGCCAAGATCGCGCAAGGCGTGAATAAGTGCGGCCTGAGGCCGTTCATGCATGCGCGCGATGCCGCTGACGCGGAAGCAGCCGTGGCCAAGACACAAAAACGGCGGCAGAAAACGCGCAGCAGTGCCAGCGTTTTCGACAAACAGCTCAATCGGCGTTTCAGCCGTGCCCGCGTTCGGAATGCTGCCGCCGCGACCATGCACGGTAATCGACCGGTTGGCGGATTCAGCTGGATCAATCGCAACCTCAACCGCAAAGCCCAGACGGCGCAGGCATTTCACCATGGCCTCAGTGTCTTCGCTCCACAACGCACCTTGCAGCGTCACCGGACCACCAGCGAGCGCTGCCAGGATCAGCGCACGGTTGGTCAGGCTCTTCGAGCCCGGCACAACCACAATTGCGTTCACGCGATGAGGCGGCGGGATGATTTCAATCAGATCCGGCAGCATGGTGTCACCCGACTTTGCCAAATCGCTTCTCGATGTAGTCCTCGACGATAACTTTGAAATCGTCAGCGATCGTATGACCACGCAAGGTCATGGCTTTCTTGCCATCGATAAAAACCGGGGCCGCTGGGGATTCCCCAGTGCCGGGCAGTGAGATGCCGACATCGGCGTGTTTGCTCTCGCCGGGGCCGTTGACGATGCAGCCCATCACCGCGAAGGTGAGTGCCTCAACCCCCGGATATTTCGCTTTCCAATCGGGCATTCGGTCACGGATCATAGTCTGCACGTCGCGAGCGAGTTCCTGGAATACGGTCGACGTTGTTCGTCCACAGCCGGGGCATGCAGCGACGATGGGCGCAAACGCGCGAAGCCCCATGGTTTGCAGGATTTCCTGGCTGACTTTGACTTCCAACGTGCGGTCACCGCCCGGCTCCGGCGTGAGCGAGGTACGGATGGTGTCGCCGATGCCCTGTTGTAGCAAGATGCCCATACCTGCAGCCGACGCGACGATACCTTTGGAACCCATGCCGGCTTCGGTCAGGCCAAGATGCAGTGCGTAGTGACAGCGCTGGCCGAGCAAGGTGTAGACCGCGACTAGATCTTGCACGGCTGAGACCTTGGCCGAGATAATGATGCGGTCAGCCGTCAGGCCGATCTCTTCGGCGCGGGCGGCAGACAACAGCGCAGATTGAACGATGGCTTCATGCATCACGGCACGTGCTGGTCGAGGTGTGGCCGCCTTGGCGTTCTCATCCATCAGGTGAGTCAACAGCTCCTGGTCCAGCGAGCCCCAGTTGACCCCAATCCGGACGGGTTTTTTGTATTTCAGCGCCAGCTCTACGATGGTGCCGAACTGCTTGTCCTTTTTGTTCTTGAACCCGACATTGCCCGGGTTGATGCGATATTTGTCGAGTGCCTCAGCGCAGGCCGGGTTTTCAGACAGCAGGGTATGACCATTGTAATGGAAGTCGCCGACGACGGGGACAGTCACGCGCAATTTGGCGAGTCTTTCGGCAATGTGTGGGAAGGCTTTGGCGGCCGCGTCGCGATCAACGGTGACGCGCACCAGTTCGGAGCCAGCGCGGGCGAGTGCTGCGATTTGCTTGACCGTGCCGTCGATGTCGGCCGTGTCAGTGTTGGTCATCGATTGCACGACGATCGGCGCGCCGCCGCCAACGGTGATTGTCCCGACCTGGACGGGTGTGGACGTTCGGCGGATGCTGGACATGCGTGAACCCTCAAGATTTATCCGCCACCAGTATACGTGTTCCAGGATGCGAGAATAAGCCTTCAATCCCCGGTTTTCACTCCTATGCCATGAAGCCGCGGGCTGGGAGCTATCGTCTCGGCGGTTCAGCCGCGGCGATCCACTTTGTCCGCGGCGCTGTTTGGTCTGATCCCCCAGAGGCACCAGACCAGAGCCAGAAACGCACAAGCGATGCCCCAACTAACGATTGTGTGCGACATGAAGTGACCACCGTTGAGTACTTGATAGGTCCCGAGCACGAAGCCCACCATGGTGCCAGCCACCAACCAGAACAGTTGCCAAGCGCGCGACGATGCCAGCGCCGCGAGACCCATCAGCCAAAATCCGGTTGTGGCATGGGCCGCAGGAAAGCCGCGTCCGCGTTGAACATCGATGGGGCGTGGCGGCTCATATGCTTCCCATAGCCGCCGATACGGAATGCGCAAATTTGGGTTTTCTGCCGCGCGCCATTGCCCAGCCGGTGGCAGGCGGGCTTGTGCCTGATAGCGGGCGAGTTGACGCGGGAAATACACGTCGGTCCGGTTTTTCAAAGCCGAAATGGACAGCGCGAACAACCAAAAGCTGAGCACACAAGCGAACGCGGTTCGCGAGATGCCGCGGCGCCAAGTGACGGGCGCGAAAAGCAGCACAAGACAGGCAATGGTAACGCCGGCAACCAGTATTTTGGGCCACCGATAGAACAAGCGATTGAGCCAGCGATCAGCGTTGAAGTCGACCAACCAGCGATCAGCGATACGATCATAAAAGCGGTCCGAAATCGCCAAATCGAAGTTGAACGCTTCAAAACCCGCAGCGACAGCCAGGCTGAACAACAATGCCAACAGCCCAGCCGTCAGAATGCGCCGGTCCCAATGTGGCCTCGGGCGCAATACCTCTGCGAGTGATGCCATTCAATCCATCACCGCTTCGGCTTCGATCTCAACCAGAAATGCCGGTGATGCGAGGCCCGGTACCTCGAGATAGGTTGAAGCAATAGCAAGACCCGCAAGAGCCTCGTCTCGGGCCAGACGATTGACCATCACCTGGCCGGGCACGGTACAAAATGTCGTGGCTTTGACGAGATGTTTCTTTTCAAAGCCAGCATGCGTCAGAATGGCAATGATGTTGGCCCAGGCCTGACGGGCCTGAGCTTCCAGGCCGTGCGCAACCTTGCCGTCAGGCGTCACACCGATCTGGCCCGATAGCACGATGCGTTTTGCGTTGGCGCTATGGATGACAGCTTGTGCGTAGTTTGACGCAGGCTTGACCACGGTTGGCGGATTGATGCGTTCGATCATTTCGAGCTCCTTACTTGTACCAGATTCCGGCTGCTGCAAGCGCCAAGCCGCCCAATATCCCGATCAAGCCGATGAGGCCGAAGACCTTGGCGATAAAGTGTTTGGCGACTGTGCCTCCGGCTTTGGCGGCACGACGCGAATGCGATTGCTCAGCGGCGATTTCATTGAATTTGGATCTGATGTCTTCGGGCACATCAAGTTTACCTTTGCGCACGCCTTGCCACGCAGCGCCAAAGGCGGCGCCCTTGACGTCGATGCTGTTGCGTGACGACCAGCGCCAGAACCAAAGGCCGACCAGAAAGATACCGATGCCGGCAGCGAGCCAAACGGGGTGAGCGATATGGGGCATGGTTTCATGGGTCCGCTGTCTGGGGCGATCGATTGGCTTGGACGAGTTCAAGATAACGCAATTGAGGTTTGTCTGTCTCCGATGTTTTTTGGTGAGGCCACCAACCCGCAACGCTCGACCCCGCTGATTTCGGGGACAGCCTGGGTAGGCTTGGTATCGCTTCTGTCATGCTGAGCAATTGCCATCGTGGGGGTTGCGTGTTTCTGTGGCAGTTACAGAGCATACATCGCCCCAGGCAATGAGTCGCTGCGCATCACCTTATCATGCAGCATCACATGAATTGTACGGGCTCGAATTGAGCCGCCAACGCCAACTCGGGCGGTGGCCATAAATTTGACGGGTATACTCGGTTTACAGAATATTCCACTCTGCGTCTTTGGATCGCTTGTTATAAGGTCGACTGATGATCGATTCCGCTTCGATGACACTGCCTGAAGTATTGATGTTGGGGCCGTACGAGCCGGCCAAAGTGCAACGGCAATATCAGTGGCAATCATTGCAGGTCAGTGACCTGCTTGATGATTTGTTTGGTGCTTTCCAAAGCATGGGGATCGATCCGGGGGATGAAAGCACGGCCATCGAAACTGAGCCTGATGCGGCTGAATCGGTCAACTCTGCTCAAGCTATCAACCGAACACCGAAGCAGAAGCCGCCACCAAGTGCGCTGGTGCGACGGACTACACCGCGCCGGATGGCGCCGGACATCTATTTCCTAGGGGCCACTATTTTTTACAAATCGCCACTGGGAAAAACGCTCGTCGTGTTTGACGGGCTGCAACGTCTGACGACGATCAGCATCATGCTGGCCGCACTGCGCGACTCTTGGCCGGCGATGCCGCGGGACGCTGCGGGGAAGCTGCAGTCCTGGCTATTTGATGGCGACAAACCACGACTGACGCTGCAGACAACGGGTGGTACCTTTGCCGCCATCATGAATGCTCAAGCCCTGCGGACCGGCAGGTTGACCGAGGGTGAGGTCAAGATGCGTTCGGCACTGCGGTTGTTCGATCAGAAGTTCCATGGTTGGAGCTCGTTACGCCGTGCCAAGTTCGTCGAGTTTCTGGAGACGCGGGTTTACCTCACCGTCACTGAAGTCGATAATCCAACAGTCGCCTATCAGATGTTCAATGGCGCGAACGCGCGCGGATTGCGCCTCAATCCCAGCGACGTCCTCAAGGGCTTCTTCAGTGAGCAGATTCGAGATGCCGGCGGAACGGTCAAACAAGTCGAGAACTTCACCGACGTTTGGCGTGATGCGGAAATGAGCCTTCGCAATGGCTTTGGCCCATTTCTGCACGCCCTCGAGGTCTACAAATTCCGTCCCAAGGAACCCCATACGACCGGTGAGTTGTTGGACACTCTATTTGTCGCGACGGACGCATCACAACCACTTGTGGCCCAAACGATTCTTGCTTGGTTCGAGGGGGAGTTTACCAGCCTTGTGAAGGTGGCGGCTCGGGCGCGGGCGCACACGCAACTCGGCACATTGCGTGGCGTCGACATCGCATTTCGGCAGCTCTCATTTCTAAGCTGGAACGACTGGCTCCCCTTCTGCTTGGCCGCGGGGGATGCAGATGGCCCCGCGCCGGCTGCCGCAGAGTTTGCTGCCGAAATCGACGAGCTGTGCCGGGCCTGCTACATGATCGAGCTGCTGGATTGGCGGGAGGGCTCTCGCCGGAAAAAAATTGTCGAGGCCATCGAGCAGCGTGAAGCCGGATTGGACCCGTTCAACTTCAACGGTCGGGTCGCGGGGACATTGTGCTTCAAGAGCAAGCGGGTCAAGCGGATCGCCCGCGAGCGCTTGCGGCAGCCACTCCTGTCGGAGGAAAAGCGCGGCGCGCTCGTCAGATGGTTAGAGACCCTGCAGTGGGGCAGCGCGCTGCCTGGGAAAGTCACAGATGAGGCCAGTATCGAACACATCTTGCCAATTACGGCTCGTGATGACTGGCTGACGCTATTTACCGATCCGGAACGCGACATCTGGACCAATCGCCTGGGCAATCTTTGCCAGATTGATCGTGCGGTCAACGAGCAGATTGGAAACAGCCAATGGCCGGTGAAGCGGGATGCCTATGCGGCGTTGAAGAAGCCCTCAAAAGGTGCAGACCTCGCCTTGAGCATCAGCAAGGCTGCGGTCGCAAGCGGCGAGGCCGCCTGGAGTCCAGCGACCGTGAAAAACCGAGACGATCAGATGGTCGAATTTGCCGTAAGAGCTCTTGATCTATGAGCCGTCGGTCCAAGTAGGGCGCAAACTATCTGGCTGTCGCAGGATCACGCCGCCTTGCTGCCAAGAGTCTTGAGGCGCTCGATGGCAATGTTGGCGGCCCAGCGGGCATCATCGCTCGTCGCGGCGGCCAAATCAGATTCTGCGGCTTTGAGTTCGGCTGCAACCGCATCACGGGTCATTGCGTCGGCGTCGCGGGCCCTCTCGGCGAGGACAGTCAAGCTGTCAGGCGCAACTTCACAAAATCCACCACGGACGTAGATGCGAGTGGTCTTGCCATTCGTGCCTTTCGCCTCAATGACGCCGGGACGTAATGTCGACACGACAGGGGCGTGGCCTGCGAAAACCGTGAAATCACCGTCCGCGCCGGGAACAGAAACTTGTTCGACAGAGGCGGACATGAGCACGCGCTCGGGCGTCACGAGTTCGAAGGTGAAAGTCGCAGCCATCGGCGTCACATGCTCCAAAGGATCCGTTGTCAGACGCAGTCCCGTTCGTCCGTCAGATTCACTTCACGACAGTCAATTCGTCGGACCGCTCTGTCCAGCTTTCGCTTCGGCCTCTTCTGGTGTCTGCAGCTTGGTGCCGCAAAACGGGCAGAAATAAACCGGGTGGTCTGCAGTCCCGAGTTCCTCGGGGTCCGATACATCGAGGTGGATCGCCATGTACAACACGCCATCGTCGCCGACGCTGATCAACGGCTCCAGCGCCTCCTCGTCCTCATCATCGGTCGGTCGCGCCATTGCCTCCTTGAGGCGTTGGCAGCAGGAGCCGAACGTGTGTGCAGGTACGGACATTCTGGCTCGCAACGTCAAAGGCCAAGTGCCTGATGGGGACGGATATCAAATTGGACGACGGTAGCTGGGCTGGCCGTCGCTTGACCCAAATGCTCGATCAAGCGGCTTCCGCCAGCTTCTCAGCTTTGGCGATCGCCTCTTCGATCGCGCCGACCATGTAGAACGCCTGCTCAGGCAAGTGGTCGTAGTCGCCGTTGCAAAGGCCCTTGAAACCCTTGAGTGTGTCAGCCATGGGAACTTGCACGCCCTTGGAGCCGGTGAAGACTTCGGCAACTGAGAACGGTTGCGACATGAAACGCTCGATCTTGCGGGCGCGTGCCACAGTAGTTTTGTCCTCTTCAGAAAGTTCGTCCATGCCGAGAATGGCGATGATGTCCTGCAGCGACTTGTACTTCTGCAGCACGGACTGGACTTGGCGGGCGATGGCGTAGTGCTCTTCGCCGACGATGCGCGGATCGAGAATGCGCGACGTTGAGTCAAGCGGATCGACGGCCGGATAAATGCCTTTTTCGGCAATCGAGCGCGACAGCACGGTGGTCGCGTCCAAGTGGGCGAATGAAGTCGCAGGTGCTGGATCGGTCAAGTCGTCGGCCGGCACGTAAATCGCTTGAACCGACGTGATCGAGCCCTTCTGCGTGGTGGTGATGCGTTCCTGCATCGCACCCATGTCGGTGGCAAGCGTCGGCTGATAGCCGACCGCAGACGGGATGCGGCCGAGCAGCGCCGACACTTCTGAGCCGGCTTGGGTAAAGCGGAAAATGTTGTCGACGAAGAACAACACGTCCTGGCCCTTGTCGCGGAAATCCTCTGCAATGGTCAGTCCGGAGAGTGCAACGCGCATCCGGGCGCCGGGGGGCTCGTTCATCTGGCCGTACACCAGCGCGCACTTTGAGCCCTTGGTGGAGCCGTTGTTCTTTTTGGGATCGACGTTGACGTTGGATTCGATCATCTCGTGATAGAGATCGTTGCCCTCACGCGTGCGCTCGCCGACCCCTGCGAACACGGAATAGCCGCCATGGACCTTGGCGATGTTGTTGATCAATTCCATGATCAAAACGGTTTTGCCGACGCCGGCGCCGCCGAACAGGCCAACTTTTCCGCCTTTGGAGTAAGGTGCCAGAAGATCGACGACCTTGATCCCGGTGACCAGCATTTCGGCTTCGGTCGACTGCTCGGCGAAGCTTGGTGCGGGCTGGTGGATGCCGCGGCGGGTCGCGGTCTTGACGGGACCGGCTTCGTCGACCGGCTCACCGATGACGTTCATGATGCGGCCAAGCGTCTCTTCACCCACCGGCACGGTAATCGGCTGGCCGGTATCACTGACGTCCTGACCGCGGGTGAGGCCCTCTGACGAGTCCATGGCGATGGTGCGAACTGTGCTTTCCCCGAGGTGCTGAGCAACCTCGAGCACCAAGCGTTGGCCGTTATTCATGGTTTCAAGTGCGTTCAAGATCTCGGGCAGATGTCCGTCGAATTGCACGTCGACGACGGCGCCCATCACCTGACGAATTTTACCGACTTTGTTCGTTGCCATGTTCGAGGTGGTCCCTTGCCCGGCGTTGGTCGTCGACTATTGGAAGTTCGTAAACACGGCCTAAAGGGCATGTCTACGGCGAGTGCATGGCACTGCTAGAATTGCTACCGTGTTCCGCCACCAAAGCCACGTCCAGTCAAGCGCCGAGATGTCGCGATGGTGGCTTTTCAGGCGCTTTCGCCACGACAAAATTCGCGGGCAAGGAGCCCCATCAACACGTCGTCGTGCCAGCTGCTGCCGACGAAGGCGGTTTCGCGCTCGAGCCCTTAACGGACAAAGCCGCATTTTTCACAGCAGCGGATCGCGCGCGCGTTGATGTCCAGTACACGCACGCCGATCCGATGCAGGCCAAGCGTGTCGAAGGCGTGCGCCAGGATCAGCTGGATCGCTCGAGCGCCCAGGCCTTGGTTGCGACGGCTGCTATCCTCGATCCAGATGGCGAGCGCGGCCCGTCGGTCCAATTGGTGCAAACTGTTTAATTCGATGTGCCCGATGTAGCCGTCGCCGGCATCGATCACCCACGCCAGCGGGTCCTGTTCAAGCTTGTTGTCCGCCGTTCGCGCCTCAACGGCCGTGCGCAGCTTTGGCGCCGGCCAGTCGACACCGAACATGCGCATCGCTTCGGGGTCGAGGGGGAGAGCTAGAAGCGCACTCGCATCCGCCACGCACGGCGCCCTCAGAACGACGCGCCCGCCTCGAAGCTCAGGCCGTCCGGCGTCCACCACGTGTCACACCCTTGATGCTCGCCGTGAAATCAGACCAGTTCTCGACACGAAAACCGCGGACATCGCGGGCGCAGCGCGGGAACCAGGGTAAGGCCTTCAATGCGTTGACGGCGTCGAACAGCAGGGTGATGTCGTCGCTGTTGCCGAGATAGACGCTGCCTTGAACGCGCCCGAAGCCGAACGGGGCAACCGTCTTGGCGATCTCCGTGTACGCGCTGGAAATGCCCTTGGGGTAGTGCTCACGGATATCGGCAACGACCATGTCGAAGGCGATGGCGAACATGGCGACACCTCACGGTACGGTTTCGGCCATCGGATCAGCGAGCAGATCCGACACCGGGTACGACAGCTGCTCGCCCGACTCGATCACCGCGATATCGACGGCTGTGGGTGACGCCACGCCGACCACTTCGTAAGCCGGTCCGTGGTCGCCGAAGCGCCGCACTTGGCCAACGAATGATGCGCTGGTTGCGGGCATGAATTCGGAATGCGCTTCCTGAAAGCCGGGACGGGTCATGAGAACCTCTTGGCGATGCCTTATGAACAAACCCAATACATCACGACCCTAGCGCGTGTCAAAGGGCTTCTGCACCCGAAATGATCTCGATCAGTTCCTTAGTGATATTGGCCTGACGCAGACGATTGTATTTGATGGTCAACTTATTGATCATGTCGCCAGCGTTGCGCGTGGCGTTGTCCATCGCCGTCATCTGCGAGCCATAAAACGACGCCGAGTTTTCAAGCAACCCGCGGAAGACCTGCGTTGAAATATTGCGCTTCACCAGCACACCTAGGATTTCCTCCTCGCTGGGCTCATACTCATTCACGGCCTCAGCCTTGATTGCCTTGTCGCCCGTGGCTTTTTCTTCGGGCAACTTGGCCGGAATCAACTGCAGGGCAGTCGGCTTTTGAGCAATCACCGACTTGAACTCTGAGAAGTACATGGTGGCGACATCGAACTCGCCTGCATCAAACATCGCGAACACGCGGTTGGTGACATCTTCGGCGTTGACGAAGGCCAACTGCTTGACGGCCTTCATGTCGACGCGATCAACAATCTGCTTGCCCATGTCGCGACGTAGGTTGTCAGCGCCTTTTTTGCCGACACAGATGATCTTGACAGTCTTGCCTTCGCGCATCAGGCGTTGGGCATCGAGGCGGGCAAGTTTTGCGATGTTGGAGTTAAAACCACCGCACAAGCCGCGCTCGGCAGTCATCACGATCAACAGGTGGACCTGATCTTTGCCGGTGCCGACAAGGAGTGGCGACGCTCCAGCCTTGTTGGTGACCCGCGCGTTCAGATTGGCCAACACTTTATCCATGCGCAGGGCATAGGGCCGGGCCGCAGTGGCTGCCTCTTGCGCACGCCGCAGTTTCGCCGCCGCAACCATCTGCATGGCTTTGGTAATTTTGCGCGTTGCCTTCACGGAGGCAATGCGCACGCGCATGTCTTTAAGAGAGGCCATGGGGCAATCCTGTTGGCGTCAGACCCACTGGGTCAAACACCTTTGCATGGACAGAGCGAGGACCATCAGAGACTGTCGGTCTCGTCCCAACTCAAACGTATTGCTTCTGCACGGTCTCGACGACATCCTTCAGCTTGGCCTCGGTCGCGCTGGAGAGATCCTTGGTGTCACGGATGTCATCCAGGATCGCAACGTTTGGACCACGCAAGCTGGTCAACAGAGCAGTTTCGAATTCCTTGACCTTGTTCAAAGGCATCGGATCGAGGTAGCCGTTGACGCCGGAGAAGATCACACAGACCTGCTCTTCCATTTTCAAGGGCGAGAACTGCGCTTGCTTGAGAAGCTCGGTCAGGCGCGAGCCACGGTTCAGCAGCTTTTGCGTGGATGCGTCGAGATCCGAGCCAAACTGCGCAAATGCCGCCATCTCGCGGTATTGCGCCAACTCACCCTTGATCTTGCCGGCGACTTTTTTCATGGCCTTGGTTTGGGCGGAAGAGCCCACGCGCGACACGGACAAGCCGACGTTCACGGCGGGACGGATGCCCTGATAAAACAGGTCGGTTTCCAAGAAGATCTGACCGTCGGTGATCGAGATCACGTTGGTCGGAATGAACGCCGACACGTCATTGCCTTGGGTCTCGATGACGGGTAACGCCGTCAACGAGCCCTTGCCCGCGCCCTCGCCCATTTTGGCGGCCCGTTCAAGCAGGCGCGAGTGGAGGTAGAACACATCGCCAGGATAGGCTTCGCGGCCCGGCGGGCGGCGCAGCAACAGCGACATCTGACGATAGGCAACGGCTTGCTTCGACAAATCGTCATAGATGATGACGGCGTGCATGCCGTTGTCGCGGAAGTATTCGCCCATGGCGCAACCGGCGAACGGTGCCAGGAACTGCATCGGCGCGGGGTCGGATGCCGTCGCAGCAACCACGATTGAATATTCCAATGCCCCGTTGTCTTCCAAAGCCTTCACAAACTGCGCAACCGTCGAGCGCTTCTGGCCGATGGCGACATAGACGCAATAGAGCTTTTGGCCCTCGTCCGTGCCTTTGTTGATCGACTTCTGATTGAGGATCGTGTCGAGCGCGACAGCCGTTTTGCCGGTCTGACGATCGCCAATGATCAGCTCGCGCTGGCCGCGACCAATCGGGATCAGGGCGTCAATGGCCTTAAGTCCCGTGGCCATCGGCTCGTGGACTGATTTACGTGGGATGATGCCGGGGGCCTTCACATCGACGCGGGCGCGCTTGTCGAACTTGATCGGGCCTTTGCCATCAATCGGATTGCCGAGTCCATCAACGACCCGGCCGAGCAATCCTTTGCCAACCGGCACGTCCACAATCGAGCCGGTGCGCTTGACGGTGTCGCCTTCCTTGATCGAACGGTCATCGCCGAAGATCACAACGCCGACATTGTCAGCCTCGAGATTCAAAGCCATGCCGCGGATGTTACCGGGAAATTCGACCATCTCACCGGCTTGAACTTTATCGAGACCATAGACGCGGGCGATTCCGTCGCCAACCGACAACACTTGGCCGATCTCAGAAACCTGCGCTTCCTGGCCAAAATTCTTGATCTGATCTTTGAGGATCGAGGAGATCTCTGCTGCGCGGATATCCATCAGCCGGTCCCTTTCATGGCAACTTTAAGTGTCGAGAGTTTGGTGCGGAGAGAACTGTCGACCATGCGGCTGCCGATCTTGACGATCAAGCCACCGAGCAGTGTCGGGTCAACGATTGTTCGAAGCGTGATTGACTTGCCGCCGGCGGTGGCTTTGAGCGTTTCGGTCAGCGTCATCGCTTGGGCAGCAGTGAGAGGATGGGCCGAGGTCACCTCAGCCGACACTTCGCCACGTTCCCGGGCGGCAATCGCGCGGAAGGCTCGGATCATGTCACTGGCCGCGAACAGGCGGCGATTTTTAGCAAGCAAATTCAAGAAATTAGAAGACAAACCCGTCATGCCAACCTTGGTCAGGATCGCACTCAACGCTTGGCTCTGCTCTTTGGTCGAGAAAACCGGGCTGCGCACCAACCGCACGAGATCGGGATTGGCATCCAGCAGTGTCTGGAACTCTGCGAGATCAGCTTCAACCTGTGGGAGCTGCCGCTGTTCACGGGCAAGATTGAACAGCGCTGAGGCGTATCGCCCGGCCACACTGGCAGTATTCGTGTCGTCCGTTGCCACGTCGTTCGCTCTCGTTTGAGGGTCATTCCCTCAGGCTTGTTGAAGGCCAGTCGGAAACTATAAAGAGGCGCTGCCACCGCGACGCCCCCTTTGAATCTGCCGCTGCCCGTAGCATGTGTATTTCGCAGCGGCAACGGGATGCGGCGGTATAGCGGTCGGTTGCCTGTGGGGCGGGAGGTCGCAGGGGGTTCTGCTGGCCTTAATCCCAAGTCGCCTATTGCCCTGACGAGGTCAGGCTGGACCGATGCAGCGACGCTCACTCACGTGTAACGGCTGTCTATCGAAATGAGCATGGAATGACCGACACCAAGCCGACACGTGCAGACATCCAAGCGGCTGCGGAAGCGATCGAACCCCACGTGTTGTGCACGCCTGTCGCACCGTGGTTAGGCCCGTCGGTTACGGGCTTGCTTGGCCTCGGGGCGGAGGTGCACATGAAGCTGGAAATCTTCCAACCCTCTGGCACCTTCAAGGCACGAGGCGCCGCGACCAATGCATTGCGTTTTACAGCCCAAGGACCTGTCAGGGGGCTGACGGGTGCCAGCGCCGGAAATCACGCAGTGGCAATCGCTTGGGCCGCCCAGCGGATCGGCGTGCCGGGAAAAGTTGTGATGGTGAAAACTGCCAATGCAGTGCGCGTTGCGTTAGCCAAGCACTACGGCGCCAGCGTCATTTTCGCCGACGACGCCGTTGCGGCATTCGCCGAAGTCGAGCGTATCAAGTCCGAGGAAGGATTTGCGGCTGTCCATCCGTTTGAGGGCCACGCGACGGCTTGTGGGACCGGAACGCTGGGCGCTGAGCTGTTAGAGCAGCTCCCTGATCTCGATGCAGTCGTCGTGTCGATCGGCGGAGGCGGTTTGGCCGGTGGGATGGCTCACGCCATCAAGTTGATCAAACCTTCGTGCCTCGTCCTAGGCGTCGAACCCGCAGGCGCTGATGCCATGAGCCGAAGCATCATGGCCCGCCAGCCGGTCAAGCTCGAACGTGTCGACACGATTGCGGACAGTCTGGCACCACCGATGGCGCTGCCCTACAGCTTCGGGCTCTGCCGGGACGCCATGGATGACATCGTGACCCTCGACGACGACATGATTGCTGCTGGACTGGCGCTGATGCAGGTCGAGGCCCGGCTGGCAGTCGAACCAGCCGCAGGTGCGGCGGCGGCCGCCTTGTTCGGGCCTTACCGGTCGCGGCTCAAGGGGCACAAAATCGGTTTGATCGTCTGCGGCGCGAACATCGACGGCGAAACCTATGGCCGGCACTTGGCACGGGGGTACGGCCAACTGCACCGCTTGCTGGCGCCCAGCTGAGCGCAGAAATGGCGACCGACAAAAGAACTGGTGCGCTGGTCCAATTCCGGCCCAGTCGAAATTGCGTTAGAACCCCACATTAACCAATGTGGCGCATGTATCACGTGCTGCATGGCCGCTATGTCACAACGCGCAGTGCGAGTTGAGCCCAGGCTGAACAACGTATTGCACTTCGGATTCAATCGTGTAGTTCCGTGCGACGTGAAACAGTGATGTGCGGATGCCTTAGGTGTGACGCCTGTATGCAGCACTGCCGGGGCTATGCCGGCTCAGTTGTGGAGCGTATAAGCGCCGCCGCGCAGGACCCGTTCGTGAATTAAAACTGCCGCGCCAATAAAGAGCGAGGTGCCAGAATATGGCACAAACTTATTCCGCCATGAACACTCCAACCGAAGGCGAGCATCAAGCGGAACATGGGAAATTCTGGGCACTATTTGTCGGCTGCATCGGGGTTGTCTATGGCGACATCGGGACCAGTCCGCTGTATGCTTTCAAAGAAGCCGTAACCGCCGCCAAAGAACATGGTACTGCCGATGTCGGCGCCGTGCTGGGGATCCTGTCGCTCATTGTATGGGCGCTGATTCTCATCGTCACGTTGAAGTACGTGCTGATCCTATTGCGTCTCGACAACAAGGGCGAGGGTGGCACATTCGTCCTGATGGCGCTGGGCCAATCAGTCGCCAAACGCAGTGCCCCGCTGTTAACGGTGCTTGGCATTGCTGGCGTCGCCCTGTTCTATGGGGATGCCGTTATTACCCCCGCGATGTCTGTTCTGTCGGCCGTTGAAGGCTTGAAAACTGTCGCGCCAGCTCTTGAGCGGTTTGTCCTGCCGATCACGGTGGTCATTCTTGTCGCCGTGTTTTTGTTGCAATCCTTTGGCACCGAGCGCGTCGCAAAATACTTTGGCCCGATTACGCTGATATGGTTCTTGTCCATGGGCGTCGGTGGCCTGCTGCACATTTTCGACAGCCCACAGGTGTTCCTGGCCATCAATCCCTTTTATGGCCTGAAATTCATCGCGACGCACGGCTTCCTCGGCCTGACTGTGATGGGGCTGGTCTTTCTGGCGGTCACCGGTGCTGAAGCCCTCTACGCCGATCTCGGTCACTTCGGTCGCCGCCCGATTCAGATGGCCTGGATTACGTTGGTCCTGCCCTGTCTCCTGTTGAATTACTTTGGCCAGGCGAGTTTGCTGCTGTCGGACCCGTCGACGATCGACAACCCGTTCTTGAAACTTTATCCGCGCTGGGCCCAGCCAGGCATGGTGTTGTTGTCGACATTGGCGGCCATCATCGCCTGTCAGGCGGTTATCACCGGCGCTTTCTCGATCACGCGTCAAGCGATCTCGCTGGGGTTGCTTCCGCGCCTGCGCATCATCCATACTTCCGAAACGGTGGCAGGCCAAATCTACCTGCCGCGTGTCAACATGCTTTTGCTGGCCTGCGTTTTGATCGTGACGATTACTTTCAAGTCGTCATCGAACCTTGCCGCGGCGTACGGGATCTCTGTCACAGCGACCATGGTCATCGACAGCATCATGGCGTTCTTCGTGGTCTGGAAATACTTGAAATGGCCGCTCTGGAAAGCGGCTGCCATAATGGTGCCTCTCGCGCTGATCGAACAAGCGTTCTTTGCCGCCAACTTCCTGAAGGTTCTGGAGGGGGGCTGGTTGCCGCTGGTGATCGCGGGCTTAGTCATGCTGACCATGTACACGTGGAAGCAAGGCTCGGTCGCTCTGGCCAAGGCAACGCGCTCGGGCGAGGCCGATCTCGACTGGCTCGTGCGCAAGCTGGAGAACAAACCACCGCATCGTGTGCCGGGCACTGCCATCTTCCTCACCGGCGATCCTGACCACGCACCGACGTCGTTGATGCACAACTTGAAGCACAATCGCGTGCTGCACGAGCGCAACATCATCATGACCATCAAGACGCTGGAAACACCGCGCGTCCCGCGCCACGAACGCCTGACGGTTGAGAAAGTTTCAGATGGTTTTGTCCGCGTGATCGCACGCTACGGCTTCATGGAAACCCCAAGCATTCCGAAGTTGTTGGAGCAATGCAAACGCAAGGATCTCAACATCGATATCGGCGGCACATCATTCTTCCTGTCGCGACGGTCATTGCGTGCGACCGATAAATCGATCATGCCTTGGTGGCAGGAGCGTTACTTCATCTGGCTTGCGGGGTCGGCCGTCGATGCCACTGAATACTTCCGCATTCCCCATGACCGCGTGGTGGAAGTCGGGACCCAGGTGCTGGTGTAGACGCAGCTTTGATCAGAAAGGCAGGAGATCATGACCGGCCTTCTTACACAGCAGGTGTTGGCAAACGGGCAATCCATTCATACGCGGAGCGCGGGTGATCCGAAGGCTCCATTTGTCTTGTTTCTGCACGGCTTTCCCGAGTACGGCGGCGCTTGGGATCATATTCTACCGCGCTTTGCTGATCGGTTTTATGCGTTAGCGCCCGATCAACGCGGCTATGGCCTGACGTCAAAGCCCGTCGGCGTCGAACACTACAAAATCCAACATCTCGCAGCCGACATGTTCGCCCTCGCAGAAGCGCTGGCCCCCGGCAAACCCATCCATCTCGTCGGTCATGACTGGGGCGCTTCAGTCGCCTACATGATGGCATTTCTGCAGCCCAAGCGGATTGCCAAGCTGGTTGTGCTGAACGGCGTGCATCCCGTGCCATTTCAACGGGCTCTGCTCGCCGATCCGGAGCAACGTGCGTCCAGTCAGTACATCCGCTTTCTGCGCCGCGATGATGCTGCAACGCTGCTTCTCGCAGACAATTGTCGGCGCACGCTCGATTTCTTGACCGGTGGTTTTGGGGGCGGGCGTTGGCTGACGCCAGACTTGCAGCGCGGGTATCTCGCGGCTTGGCAGCAGCCAGGAGCCATGGAGGGCATGGTCAGCTGGTACAAGGCAACGCCAATCCTGGTGCCGGTACCTGATGAAACCGTTCCGGTTGATCCGCTCGGGCATCTCAACGCTGCAACGGTCCGCGTGCGCATGCCGCATCTGTTACTTTGGGGTCTCGAAGACAAGGCACTGCGCCCGTCGTGCCGCGAGGGCTTGGGTGCATATTGCGATGATCTGCGGGTTGTCGACATTGCCAGCGCCGACCACTGGATCGTCCATCAGCAGGCGGATCGTGTCGTCACGGAGATCCGGCACTTCCTGACTGTTTGATTGCTGTTTGAATGCTTGCCCGCGGCAGTCGCTCATGGCATGTTTGTGGCATCGGTCCCGTAGCTCAGCCGGATAGAGCGTCAGATTCCTAATCTGAAGGCCGTGCGTTCGAATCGCATCGGGATCACCAGTATTTACAGTTTGTGTCCTGTCGCGCTGACATCGATCGGATTGGTCATAGCAGGCGCGATGCCCCGGAGCCCGCAGCAACGTGACTCACACAATTGTCCAGGCAGCACAGTCGACGCTCGTGGGAAAAAGGCTTTAAGTCGTTGAAAAATTTGGTAGCGAGACCCAGACTTGAACTGGGGACCTACGGATTATGATGACGATGGAAGAACGCGAAGTGACGCAATATCAATGACTTAACCGGGCGTCCGTTGCAACCGTTGCCCGACTGTTCAGCACGATGCTGCACTCATTCCCGCAAATCTCACGCAGCATTGCCAAGACATCAAGCCCGCACCCCAACAGCCCGCACCCCGCTGCAGTGTAGGACATGGATACGGCTGCCGATAGAACGCCAGAAGGCCGTCCTATTTCACCATGGCGCCCGTGGCCCTGGTCGGATAGCCTTCAAGATGCTCTCTGCCTTTCCGCGGGTCTCTCCACATGCCATTCCATGACCAGCCCGTTCCAGCACCTTCCCCAGGCACCACGACCGGCCGCCGCGTCGCGCTGGTGATCGGCAATGGCGCTTACCGACACACGACCAAACTGCCGAACCCCGTCAACGACGCCCGTAGCATTGGCGCCAAGCTGAAAGCGCTGGGCTTCGACGTGGTCGGCGGCGCTGACGATGGCATCGACCTCGACTATGGCGCCATGCATGCGCGCATACGTGACTTCGGGCGCCGTCTGCGCGATGGCGCTGATACGGCCCTGATGTTCTTTGCTGGGCACGGTATCCAGGTGCAGGGCCGCAACTATCTGGTGCCCGTGGATGCTGCTTTGGAGGTCGAGTCAGATGTCGGTTCAGAGTTATTCGAGCTACAGCAACTGTTGAACCAGATGGAGCGGCGTGATCGAACCAGCATCGTCATGCTGGACGCCTGCCGCAACAACCCGCTCGCCCAGAATCTCGCCCGTGCCATGGGGCTCGCCGATCACCGGTCGGCCGGCATCACCGAGGGCCTCGCTGAGCAGCGCGTTGTTGCCGGGACGCTGATCGCCTACGCGACCCAGCCGGGGCATGTTGCCTATGACGGAGACGGCCAACATGGGTTCTTCACCGAAGCCTTGCTCGCGCACATCGAGAAGCCCGGCCACGATGTCGAGTTGATGTTGCGGGACGTTCGAGGCCGCGTGATCTCAGCGACGCAATCGAAGCGGCTCGGCCCGCAGGTGCCGTGGGTGCACTCGTCCCTTCTCGGAGCGTTTTATTTTCAACCTGAGCCTTCAGCGGAGGGCGCGAAGGTTGCTGGCCCGGAGCCGGCCCAACGCGATGCCGACGACCGGCTCTGGGCACGCATCGAGGGTTCAGAGCGACTTGCCGACTATCAGTTTTACTTGGAGCAATTCCCAGCCGGGCGACATGTGCCTTTGGCGCGATACGAGATCCGTCAGCTAGAAGAGACCGGCGAGGCGGCTCGAACACGCGCTGAAGCAGAAGTGCGCGCCAAGGCTGACGAAGAAGCCCGCGAGCGCGAAGCATCGAACTGGGCATGGGCCGAGCAGGAAAAGACGGTTGAGGCCTACGAGCGCATCCTCTCAGTTTGGCCGCAGGGTCGGTTCTCGGTTGAAGCGCGCAAGCGCATTGCGGCCCTGAAGACTCCCGAGCCCACACAGAATCCCTCTATTAGCGTGTCTGGCAACATCTTCACAAATCCGACCGCAACAGTGAACCAAGCGGTATTGCGTACCCGCGAGTTCGACATAGTCGTCGGAGAGGGGAAGAATGACCGTACCGTACGCCTGTCGCCCGGGGAGGCGATGCCGAAGGATGCGCCATTCGCGCCGAAAATGGTGTTGGTTCCGCCGGGCACCTACCGTCAGGGCGACGAGACGAAGCCGGTAGATGGTGTGCAGCGTCGCGAAGTGACGATTGCATATCCGTTGCTCGTGGGAAAACATCCGGTTGCGTTTGATGAGTGG
>JAYSUN010000658.1:0-2805 GCA_043719045.1 Hyphomicrobiaceae bacterium
AACAGGATCAGGCAGGCACTGAACAGAAAATGGAACGTCATCGCTCCCGATACAATCGACACCGCCCAGCCGCGCGAGCGCACCAGCTCGTTGACAAAAACCGACGGTCCGTAGAATCCAAGGCCCCAGGCAAACACCGCAATCAAAAAAGCGACAGCGACAACTTTCCAGCCGTAAAATATCGCCGGTGGCGGCAGAGCTGGGGGTGATGTCATCAGGACCGTTTCAATACGGAGGCAGCGGGAAGTAGCGCAACATAAGCTCCTCTTGCCGCCCCGTCTCGCGCACTCGCCTCAGGGCAGCATTGATCAACGTCCTCAGCTGGGGGTCATCGCGATTGAGCAGGATGCCAATGCCATCGCCGAAGTAGCGCGCCTCGATAAATGGTCCCCCCTTGAACTCGCAGCACAATTTCGAGGCTTCTCCGTTCAACCAAAAAACCAGGCTGATGCCGTCGTCAAACAAAAGGTCCGCGGATTTATTGCGCACCGCATCTCGGGTCAAATCAACGTTTTCGAAAACCTGGATGTTCGACAGCGTAAAAAACGTCCGCAGATAGGCCTCGTGAGACGTGCCTTTGGTCACCGCAATCCGGCGTCCGTCGAGGCCAGCCGGTGTGATCTCAATATTCGCCGTGCCCTTCAGGCCGACGAAGCGCGCCGGTGTGTGATAATAGCGATCACTGGCCGCCACATCCTGCAACAGGCGTGGCGTGATCGCGTGTGAGGCAATCACCGCGTCCGCGTCGCCACGTTTGACAGCCATCACAAGGTCATCCCACGGTCGTACCTGAATGTCGCAAGCGGCTGACAGTTCAAGGCAAACAGCTTTGGCAAGATCAACGTTAAAGCCCGTCAGGGTGCCGTCCTCGTTGTAATAATTGAACGGCGGATAGTCGGTATCAGTGAGAAATCGGATCGCTGCCCGGCGGTTTTCGCTCTTGGGTGCGCCCGCCCCAGTAGGATCAGCCGAAACAGCACCAACGGTCGGTTGCGGCCGGCTTTGTGCGGAGCTTGGCGTTGGACCAACCACAAGCAGGCACAAAGCCACCAGGGCGTGCAGATACCTCCGTCTTAAAGTCGCCAATGAACGACCTTGAGTTTTGCTCAGAAAGGTTGTTTTCATTGATTTTCCAACCTTGTGCTGCATCAAATCAAGCCTGTTCGCGTAGAGGTAGGGGGAAACTGGCAATGCCTGTCTCGCGTCATCAACCACCGGCCGAACTGATTGCACCTGTCGAGCCGTTGGCCGAACCGGCTGAGATATCGAATCCCAAAGTAGCTATAGCGGTTGATCGGCGAAGCGGCGAGGGCTTCCATTTATCCATCGCCGGCGTCGGACTTCGCGGCTACGGCTTTTTAGCTGATAGTGGCATAGAGCCGTCGGCATTGCGGCGTGGTCTCGCGGCCGCAGAGGACTGGGGTGTCACGCTTCCGAACGCACTGATCGCGCTGGGCGCAGTGACCGGCACTGATTATGCCGAAAAAGTCGCGGCAGCGTTGGACCTCCCGGTCTTGAACTGGGGCTTCGACGTCGTCCGCGGCCCGCCACTTGCGACCTATGGCGATCAAGCGATCCGTCGCATCCGTCGTGCTGACGGCACAATAGCGATCGCTATTCCGGCCACCTGCGGTCCACTTGATGGCATCATCGGCACGATCCGCGCCCTGGCCTGGACAGGTCTCCCGGTCGTGATCGTGTCTCCGCGCGCCCTTGCCGATGCCAACGAACGCAGCGGTCGGCGGCGAGCTCTGCGTCGCGCAACTTTTGGCCTGTTGGGTCGCCAGCCTTCCCTATCCGCAGCGTTACCTCTTTGGCGATGGCAATCCAATGGGCTGGTCGCACTTGCCGGAGTGTTCTTTGGTGGCTGGGTTGTTGCACCGGGGGCTACGATTGCGGCTCTTCTCTGTCTCTTGACTGTGCCATTTGTTGGCGTTGTCGTGGTTCGGCTCATCGCACTTCACGAGATCTTGCAAATCCGCCCGGATGCCACCTGGGTCCATAGTGCCAGTGACGCTGATCTGCCAACCTATTCCGTGTTGGTGCCCCTGTTTGACGAAGTTGCTGTCTTGCCTGATTTGATCGCAAGCCTGACCAAACTCGACTATCCCGTGGCCAAACTCGATTTGGTGCTGGTTCTTGAAGAGACCGATCTCTCAACCAAAGCGGCCCTCCTGAAGCTGACATTGCCCCCGAACATGCGCGCGATCGTCGTCCCTGAGTTTGCGCCGCGGACCAAACCAAAGGCGTTGAACTACGCCATGCAGTTTGCCAGCGGCACGTTTGTCGTCGTGTTCGATGCTGAAGACCGACCTGAGCCGGATCAGTTGCGCAAAGCCACGACGGCGTTTCGCGATGGACCCGTTAACCTCGCGTGTGTCCAGGCTCGCCTCAATGTTTACAACGCCACCGACAGTTGGTTTTCGCGGCAATTCACAGTCGAGTATTCGGCACTGTTTGATGCC
The DNA here is from genome assembly GCA_043719045.1 of Hyphomicrobiaceae bacterium. Classification (GTDB taxonomy): domain Bacteria; phylum Pseudomonadota; class Alphaproteobacteria; order Rhizobiales; family Hyphomicrobiaceae; genus JABFRJ01. The sequence continues at coordinate 2,466 of JAYSUN010000658.1, forward strand.
ATATTGCCGGCGCTGGACAGGCTTGGTTTGCCCGTGCCGTTGGGCGGGACGTCAAATCATTTTAGGCGCTCCCTGCTTGATGATCTCGGCGGCTGGGACCCGCACAACGTAACTGAAGACGCCGATCTTGGCATCCGCCTCGCCCGCCTCGGTTATGTGACGCGCGTGCTCGACTCCACGACATGGGAGGAAGCCCCGACGACGTGGCAGCAATGGAAACCTCAGCGCACCCGTTGGCTCAAGGGTTGGTATCAGACCTATCTCGTCCACACCCGCAGTCCCAGCAAACTCAGCCGGGATCTCGGTCCTTGGCGGACCCTCGGCTTTCACCTGTTTCTCG
>JAYSUN010000659.1:0-2799 GCA_043719045.1 Hyphomicrobiaceae bacterium
CTGTCGGAAAATCAAAACCAAGGGAAAAATCGTTCACGCCCAGCGAGTCAAAACCACCATCGGCGGCATCTACTCGTGGGGCATCCGGGAATCGTTGACTAAGACCAACCCGGCCAAGGGCGTGCCCAACCAGCAGACCATCAAGAGCGTCCGGAACCGCCTCCCAACCGATGACGAGCTTCGTCGGCTGTGGCACGCCATCGATGCGGCACCGAGGCTGTCGCAAGCCATCGCGCTCGTACTCAAGCTGACGATCATGACCGGTCTGCGCCGCAAGGAAGTGGCTGGCGCCCGTGTCGATGAACTCGCCGACGGTGTCTGGACTATCCGGGGTGACATCGCCAAGGCCGGGCGCATCGTCGACGAAGGCCGCATGAAGTCAGGGCGCGAGCAGATCGTGTATCTCAGCCGACAGGCGCGGAAGCTCTTCGACGAAGCGCTCGCCGCCTGTGCCAACGACGAATTCGTCTTTCCTGCTGATCCCCTTGATACCGCCAAGCGCAGCACCGAGTTGCCGTACATCAACAGTGACTCTGTCACCCGCGCCATGCGCCGGATCTGCGACGACGCCGGCATCGAAGACCTGCACTTGCACGACATGCGCACAGCAATGGTCTCGTTCCTGGATGAGGCCGAAGTGCAGGAGTCGATCCAGAGCGCCCTGCTGCACCACACGCCGCAAGATGTGACCAGCGTCCACTATCGGCGTTCGAAGCGCGAAGAACGGCTGCGCGCTGCGTGGCAACTGTGGGCCGACCACATTGAAGTGGTCGTTTCCAGGCGTGACCCAGCCGACGCTAAGCAATCTGCATGAGAACGTTGGCAACGGTCGCTTTCAAAGGTAGAGAGTGAGTGGCGTAACCCTGTCCGCACTCACCTTCATGACCCGATTGCGACGAAGTTGGTGGTGGCGAAGCGGCCCGATCTTCAGCAGCTATTTACTTTGTAAGCGGACTAAGCGGTTCCCAAAGAGATCAACGCTGCGCTTGATCGCACCGTCGAGTTCACGAGCGTCGGCCGGTTGCGGGTCACCCGCCCGATACGATCAGCTAACGGATGAATGTTGTGCAAAGGGATTATTTCGTCCGGCATCCATGATGATTATCTTTAGTATGCCTGAATTCTGATCGAGAGCGCGATTAGCGAAACTGAATTTTGCATCAGTCAGAGATGCAAGTTCGGGAGTCTGCTTTGCCATTGTCAGCTCAGATGTTTGTCTGCGGACTTGATCTGCAAATGTGCCGAGTGAATCATGCTGTGCCCCTAGCGCACGAACGAATGATTGAGCAAATGGCGAGTTGTCTCCAGACCCGTCAATGGCAAGCCCTGCCTTCGAGGTGGAATAAAGGACGAGTGCGCCATTGTCCTTGGGATGCTCATCAATGAAACTGTCTATCGGCGCAAGTAGACTCGTCAAATTGATGGCAACGAGCTTCACATCATGGACACGCTTGATTTCTGCATCGACAGGGATCAGATAGTCCTCGCCATCCGCAGATAGGCCATGACCAGAGAAGTAGATCAGTCCGACACCGCCGTGCGCAGCGGTGACTCGAAAGCGGTCAATTGCTTTAACGAGATCGTCTCGCGTTGCATCCTTGATAACTTGCGTGGCAAAGCCGTTCGATCTCAATGTTGATGCAACAAAATCGACGTCGCTTGCAGGGTTTCTGAGCCGAGGTGCGTCCCGGTAATTTGAATTGCCGACCAATAGCGCAAATCGAGCCCTTGGCTTTTTGCTCGTTTGGATCGCACCTTGAAGTTCTCTAAGCCGATTTTCAATCTGGCTCACCTGCGCATCAAGGCCGCTGCCACGCGCCCACTTGCTGAACAGATAGACGCCCCACAATGCTCCAGGTACGGCAAGGAGTGCGACAAACGTCCGAACGGCCGTGCTGTTGCTTTGGTCACTCGCCCAAGCGAGGATTGCATCGATCCAGTTCATGCTTGTGAAGCCCCCACTTCAAATACATTCGGACCGCGTCAGCCTCCTGGCCGCGAAGTGCGCCAACGGCGCCCTCACCTGCCACCCCCAATCAACCTCCAGGCTGAGCCCATGGATGCGCTACCGTTAGCGCAGATGCCCGGAGATGGGAAATGCGGATGTCGCTGAGGCAATAAGTGGGAACGGACGGTTGTGGCCCTGACCGCTTTTGTTCTCAACGGACGCTTTGCAGTCTATCGCGTCGCGTTCGATCTCGCCAGACATGTCGCGCACGCTCCCCTACACCCACGTCCTCCGGTCTTCCAGCTTTGGCCTGGAACGTGGTCAACTCCGAACTGCTTCAAGGAAGGCTCGTCGGTGAAATCGAACCATTCACCGGCTCGAACCCCTTCCCCGCAAATGGCCTGAACCCGCTTGGCCATGCCATCTGACACAGCAACCGATGTTGAAGCGGCGCGTCGCTATTCGCACGCGCGACCGTCACTTTCGGCGCTTGGACTCCTGCTCTTGATACAAGCGAGCGGATGTCCGGCACCAGATATCGCGGCACGAACCCGACGCTTGTCGCAGGATCGTCGGCGACAATCAGCAACATCATGGCGTCGGCATCGTGGGAGTTGGACGCGTCGTGCATCAGTTGCAGCGTGTCGCCCACCAGCAGCTGATCGATCCGATCTTTGGCCGATTGCGGCAGCCACCGCAGGCCGTGGGCGAAGAACGTGCTGACGTAACGGCCATCGGCGTCCGGCTCGGGGCATGCGAACACTTCTACGGCATCAGTCGCGCGGCGGCCTTCTGTGACGCTGAGCAACGCGAGGGGATCGGGCACCGTGTTGGCGCCAAAACCGCACCAG
>JAYSUN010000660.1:0-7756 GCA_043719045.1 Hyphomicrobiaceae bacterium
TCTTCGTCGAGCGGTCCGAGAATGTAGGCACGCAGCGTGGGAATGCGGTCACGGAGGATTTTCGCAGCAGCAATGTAGCATTTCACGTCCTTGATCGGCACGACCCGGCCAATCAGGGCAACAGTCGGGCGGGCATCATCGGCTGCAAGGCCCAATCCCGCAAATCGCTGCAGGGCAATGCCGTTGGCGATCACCCGGCAACGGTCTGGGTCGGCACCGAAGATGTGCTGCACTCTCTGATTGTCTTGATACAGCGTAATGACTTGGGTCGCGGTTTCATAACAGGTTCGGGCGTAGGCCTCGAAAGCCTGGATCCACAGATCCCGTAAATCCAGGCGCGTATCGTCCAAGGCATGGCCCTTGTCGAGCGTGTCGGCCACCCATTCGGCCATCAGCAGTTCAATGCGGCGCTCGTTGGTGTAGATGCCATGCTCGGTCAGGAGCATCGGTTGCCCGGTTTCACGGATGGCTCGCGCCGCCAAGACGCCCGCGTAACCCGTCGATATCGTGTGATAGACGCGGGCTTTGGGTAGCGGAAATTCGAGCGTCGCAAATAGGCCGCCGAGCAACGCTCGCCACGCCCAGAAATAGTGCAGGAACGAGCCCGAAGGCATGCGCTTTTGGTACATGCGCATGACCAACTCCCACGCAAGCGGCCCGTTGAACAATTTGACCAACGGCACGCGCGGTTGCAGAGATCGCATCGATTGCATCAAGCGGTGTAACGGCGCAGCCCCACCTTCGGCCAAAAAGGCGCCCAGCGCATCGCCCAGTGCATCCAACCCATCGGGCATGCCCTGGCGGAGTTTCGGGGCTGAGCCAAAATCCTGCAGGTAAAGGGGATGGAATGAAATGCAGTTGTCGGGCATGGCATAGCGGGGATGCGCGCCGTTTGGTTCGGGCCAAAGCGACACCACCGAGAAGGTCAAATGCGGCTGAGCCTTGATCAACCAGTCCAGCCAGCCGGACACGCCGCCGGGCACAAACGGATAACAGCCTTCGACAATCAGACAGACGTCAGCCGGCGTTGTCGATGTCCGATCCCAGACGTGGATGGGTCCACTCATGACACTTTCCGTCCGACAGTTTGCAAGCGGAGTGATTGAGATTGGCTCAGCTTGCCGGGCTGCAGACGGCGCCAGCGCCAGGGCCCACGCGCGGCCCAAATTCGCTTGCGCCGCGCTTGCCGAAACGCACCAAGGCGACCCATAGCAAGCAGATGATCTTCATGCATATTGATCGCCCATGTGGCTTCAGCCGACAGGAGTGATCCTGCTGAAGCGCGTTCGAATTGGGCGACGGTACGCGCCAGTAATTCTTCAATCAGGCGCTCGGTGCGAACCTTGTCCTTGTCTTCCATCAGGCCGGATTGCGCGCACAGCCGCGCCTCGTGTGTGGCTCTGACGAGGGCATCCGGCGACGTCTCGGCCGAGGCTGCCTCAGTCAGCAGTCGGTCGACCAACCCGGCAAGATCGCCACGAATTTTAGCGGCCACAGCTGCAGCCTGTACGCGGATGACCGGCTCATCGCTGATCAAGGCAACTTGCAGCGCGGGCAGATATTCTGGATGGAACTTGCGGGCGATCAAACCGAGGATCGACTGCTTTTCTGCGATCGTGCCAGTCACAATCAGAGCCGCAAACGGCGTTGGTGGGGCAAGGCGAGGATCTAATGCCCGCCCGCTCATGATATGGTCCGACAGGCGCGACATCGGCGACGTCTCGGTCGACAACGCAATCCGCCCATACCACCGTTGCAGGCGGTCCTGATCCTCAACGCCTTGCCGCGACAGCCAGCCGACGAGAAGGCCACCCAAGGCACCGAACGGCCCAGTTATGGCAACCGCTGGAATGAGCAGCAACGCAGCGCCGGTATCGCGCCCAGCTCGTTGACTTTGGGCCATGCGCAGACACAGCCCCGCTAAGACAACCACATGGCAGACCAATGCCATCGCCAAGCTGAGCTGACCCGGCAGGATCAGCCACAGGATGCCTGTCTCGGCTGCGAGCGCTAGAAGTGCTGCGGGTCGATCAGCCGCTCGAAAGGCGGGCGATGGTGAACTTGGCTCAAGAGTGGTGCTGGATCCAGGCAAAGGCGAGGTCATGGTGGAGACTCAACTCGCGATGTCAGACAGCGATGACTTGGCAGCCGCTTGGGGATTTTTTGAGTCGTGCGCCACCGCGATGCCCGTCGGACGATTGCGGCGGAGGAGGCTAGGCCGTGCCGCGGCTTTGCCGAACCCAGCGGGCAGTGGTGCGCTCGCAGGAGCTGTGCCGGTCGGAGCCAGATGCTGGGCCAACACCTGCAACCGCGGCAGGGTTGTCCGATCGACTGCCGCGGCAGGCAGATGTTCGATTTTCAGCATGCCGACAACCAGACCCGTGTCGTGCGCAAACAGCGGCACGGCAAACAGGCCATCGCCAGCCAGAATGCGGTCATCGCCAGAGTTCAGCACGCTGACGGCCCGTGCCTCCGCAGTGATGGCACGTGCGAGTGGATCGGCGTCTGGAATATCGCGCCGCCAACGTGCCATCTCCGGCCAGCCATGAGCCAGTGCCAGTTTCAGACCCTGCGGTACCACCGAGAAGAGCGACACCTGACTGTCCGGCAGCGCTGCTGATAAAGCCGCATGAACGGACTGCGCCCACGTTTCACGGGATCCCGGGGTATTCAACGCGCCGAAGGCATTCAGCAGACGGTCCGTCTCAGATTTGACGCCGGTCGCCAAGCGGCGTTCCAACTGGTCGACCCGGCCCTTCAATTGCGTCGAGAAATTTGTCATTGCCGCTGAACGCACGGTCAGTTCATGAATCTGGTGGTCAAGCTCGTTGCGCTCTTCGATCTGCCGCATCCGAAAGGAGCCGAGCAGCAGCGCGACCACAATCCATAAGACCGGCTGTGTCCAAATCCGAACCAGATAATTGAAGTAACTCTCGCCGATTTCCGGCTCGGGCAGACCAATCAACCATGACCCGCCGATGGCAACGGCGGCTGCCAACAAACCGCTGACGGTCCCATACTGAAGGCTGAGAAGTAGAACCGCGATCCAGAAGGGGTGGGGATTCAACTTGCTCAGATCCGGGAACGGCTCCCACAGCAACTCGGCAACAACGATGCTTGCGAAAATGGCGAGTTCCACCAGGGCAAACCTTGGCGGCAACACGGGTAGCGTGCCGGCACTTGAACCTCGTCTCAGTGGCGCCGCCATCCCGTCGTCCATTCCCAGTATTTTTGCTGCGATATCGCGCCGTGTTCATAGCAGGCCGCCCGCGTCGGGTCCACGAATGAACGGACGATTTAGGACATGCCTCAGTTGGCATTGTGCGCCTATGGGCACAGCTGTCGTGTCTCATCGGCAACAATTGGTCCGCGGGCGTGAATCAGTTAGAGACAGCGCGTGCTTCGGCTCGTTATCGCGCGGCGTACCACGCGCGCAGCCACGATTTGGACCCTTTGATCATGCGCACTACGCTGATGCTGGCAGCAGCACTGTCTACGATGACCGCGACATTTGCCGCCGCGCAGGATGTCGGTATTCCCGCCTGCGATGCGATCCTGAAAACCTACGAATCGTGTGTGATTCCGAAGACTCCGGCGGCGGGGCAGGCTCAAATGAAGACGGCGTTTGATCAGATGCGCACCAACTGGAAGGCCGTGGCTGCGACCGAAGACGGCAAAAAGTCGTTGGAGCCGGTTTGCAAGCAGACGGCTGACCAAATGAAGCAGCAGCTTGCGCCGCTCGGTTGTACCTGGTAACCGCCGCCACGGCATCATTTGAGCTGGTGGCGGGATTGTCGGCATCAGCTGCGGTTGTCTGTTTCACTGAAGAGTTGTGAGTCACTGAAGAATGATGACCTGTGGTAACCCCCGGTGTTCGGAGGGGTTGGCAGGCTGATATTATTTTGCCACACTTCGAGGCTCATGTGAGCGCGTGTTAGTGATTTTGCGATTCGGCACCGTGCCTGTTGTGCGGTCATTATTTGTCTGCCTTATGGGGCAACGTATGAGCATCGCGCACCCGTCTGTGCTGCATTTGGAACCAGTCACAGGTCGTCTATTTCAGCTGCGGGTGAGGTGGCGTGCAGGACGAGTGCTTATTGGCGTTGCTTGCGTCGCGGTAACGTTGACTGGTCGACCCGCGGCGGCCGCAGACCAAGGTGCGCTCGCGGCATTGCTTGGGACGTGGTCTGGCGCTGGGCAAGTGCGCCTGGACAATGGCAACGCGGAAGCCGTGAAGTGCAAAGCCTTCTACGTTGATAAAGCTCCTGGCGTCGGAGTGGCTTTGCGTTGTGCCAGCAGTGGCAGCAAAATTGACTTGCGGGCAACGATCGCCCTGAATGGCTCCGAGTTGAGCGGCAATTGGGAAGAACGGCAGTTTAACGCGGCGGGTTCAGTGACCGGGACGTCCATCGGGAACCGTCTGTCGTTGTTGATCGACGGTGGTGGTTTGAAGGCTTCCATGGCTGTAACCACCGTTGGTGCAAGGCAAACTCTGGCTGTCGCCTCGGAGACAGGTGGCTTCCGCGGCCTCACGGTCACTCTGGCCCGCGATTGATGAGTTCTTGAAACTCCGATGCGTGACCGCGGCTGTGCCCCAGTTCGATGCGCTAGGTTCGGATCACTTGCTTTGGCAACTTGTCAAGCGCGTTCGACAATCACGCGGTATTGCGCAAATAACTCAGTTAATCATCTTGACGAGATGCATTTATGTATCGCTAATGTTGTTTGTGTAAGCTGTCTGCGGACCAGCACCTTAAACTAGATTGCGCTGCGAGGGCGTGCCCATGAGTCTCGATCATCTGAATCGATTGGCAACCGCTGCGGGCTACGCCACTGCGGTCTGCGAAGATGACGCCTTTGGCAGTTTGCCCGTGGCCGAAAGCGCCGCTGATTTTGTTCCTCTGACTCGCTCGCACTGGCCTGATGCGCCGGCACCCCGCCGGGAAAAGTCTTCGACGATGCTCGCGCTCATAGCGCCACCGGTTGCACCACTGTGGGGCTCAAGGCCTATGGTCGCTCCGGCGGCTTGGTCGGCAACGGCTACTTGGGCGATGGGGCGGGTCACCTCTCTCGTGACTGGCCGGAGTGTTCCAGCCTAAGCCGGTCGCCTCGACCCGGACAACGCATCAGCCAACCGCTTGTCCCCCCTGGCAGGCGGTTTTTGCTTGTGCTTGGTTGCGCTGAGCTTGGTTCGCCAATCCACTGAGATGCCCTATGCCCTTGACCGCTGCCCTGACTGCTGTTGCGCGCGCCTATCCGAATGCGCCCGCGATTACGGCTGACGATTTGCAGCTGACCTATGGTGGTTTCGAGCGGCAGGTTGCAGAGATTGCGGGTGCCTTGCGGCGGCACTACCAGTTGAGGCCCGGTGATCGGGTTGCGCTTTTCACCGAAAATTGCGGCGCTTACTTTCCGCTGCTTTACGGCTGCTGGCGCGCTGGGCTTGCCGCGGTGCCGGTCAACAATAAGTTGCATCCAAAGGAATTCGGTTGGATCGTCGAGAATTCTGGAGCGAAGCTCTGTGTCGTCTCAGCGAAACTTTCACGGACGTTGAGCCAGGGGAGCTTGGGCCTCGAGACTGGCGCCTTGCCACCCATGATCGTCCTCGGCACCTCGGCGCATCGCGCTTTGATCGGCCACGACGACACGATCACTGACAGCCCGATCACCCCCGAAGCTGAAGCCTGGCTGTTCTACACATCCGGCACGACGGGACGTCCTAAGGGCGCCGTCCTGACCCACCGCAATCTGCTGTTTGCCTGCCACGCCTATTACGCCGATATCGACCCGGTCGATGAGCGAGACTGCATGCTCCACGCAGCCGCCCTGTCACACGGTGCCGGGCTCTATGGCATCGCGCACATTGCGAAAGGGTCCCACCAGATTATCCACGACGGCTTTGAACCCGACGCGATCCTGCAGGTACTGGCGCGCGAAAAAAATGTCTCGATGTTTGCCGCGCCGACGATGGTCTCGCGTTTGATCAGTCACCCGCACGCCGGACGCGACGGCGCACCCGGATTGAAGTGTATCGTCTATGGTGGCGCGCCCATGTATGTCGCCGACCTGCAAAAGGCGATTGCAGTGTTCGGGCCGCGTTTTTACCAGCTCTATGGCCAGGGCGAGAGCCCCATGACGATCACCGGGCTGACGAAAGCCATGCATGCCGACACGCGGCACCCGCGCTATCTTGAACGTCTTGGCAGTGCCGGGATTTCGCGCACGGGCTGCGCCTGGAAGATTGTTGACGCAGCCGGCGATGAACTGCCCGAGGGTCGCATCGGCGAAATCATCACCAAGAGCGATTGCGTCATGCCCGGCTATTGGGCGAACCCGAATGCCAACGCCAGGGCGCTGCGCAATGGTTGGCTTTGGACCGGTGACATGGGCAGCCGAGATGCGGACGGTTTCCTGACGATCAAGGACCGTTCGAAAGACATGATCATCTCGGGCGGCAGCAACGTCTACCCGCGTGAGATCGAAGAAGTTCTGCTTCAGCACCCGTCCGTCAGCGAGTGCGCGGTCGTCTCACGGCAGCATGCCGACTGGGGTGAAGAAGTGATCGCGTTTGTTGTCACAAAGGTCGAGGCGACTCCCATCGATGGCCTCGCCTTAGACGAGCTCTGCCTGAACAACATCGCTCGCTTCAAGCGTCCAAAGGGGTATCGGTTCGTCGATGCGTTGCCGAAGAACAATTACGGCAAGGTCCTCAAAACCGAGCTGCGCGCACGGTTAAAGGCGGAACCAGAGGCGTCACTCAACCACCACCCGGACATGCCGTCCGGTTGCAAATCAACTGAATGCTGACGATGCCTGATCACCACCGTGCACATCACTGCCGTGTCGACGCCGGTCAGCGGCAGAGTGTGGCTTGGATGATGCAGCTCTGACCGAGGCCACCTGGCTTGCAGGATGTGCGCAGGTTCTTGACGGTCATGCCTGGCGCATTTCCGACTTCTTGCTTCGATGCCATCATAGCGGACCAGACCCCCCAATCAGTCGCCTGAAGGACCGCTTCCCAAGCTTGAAACTTGGCGCCATCGGCGGTCGAATTGGTGCCTTCACCGGCCTTGTTGACACAGGCGCCGCCGGCCTTCTGAGCCTGGGCGGCAGGCGCCATTGAAACGGCGAGACCGACGGCCGCTGCGACGGTGACGATACGAATGACGGACATCATGGGTGGATCTCCAAAAAGCAAAATGCTGGCGGGCTGCCATGCGACCCTGTGAGTTCTTAACCATGTTTGCCGCGCAGGGAGAGAGAGATCCTACAGTTGTTCTGAACTTGTGGCGGAAATACCATGGGCCAAAAATGGCCATACCCAATGCTCGCGGGTGCATCAGGCACCACGCCGCACGATCACGAGCAGCACGTGTCCTTTAAGATGCCGCTTGCAGGTTGATGGCCTTGGGTCCCTTGCCGCGCTTATCGGGCTCGGTCTCGAAAGAAATGCGCCGGCCTTCGTCGAGTGTGCCGAGGCCAGAGCGTTCAACGGCGGTAATGTGGACGAAGACGTCGTTGCCACCCTGGTCTGGTGTAATGAACCCAAAGCCCTTCGTTTGATTGAAGAACTTGACAGTGCCAGTCTGCCGCATGCGTATCTCCTGCAATCCCATCCGCCTCCTGGAGGCAGGGAGTTGGCGCCCGAAGGCTAGAAGAGGCGTGGTGCCCACCGGGCACCGTAGGACGTCAGGCAGCCTGAACCCAGGTTGTTTGGGCCAATCTCGGGGAACGTTGAGGCACTTGATGCACCGCG
>JAYSUN010000067.1:0-6339 GCA_043719045.1 Hyphomicrobiaceae bacterium
GCCGATATCAAAGGCGATCTGTCCGGCATTGCCGCGGTTGGCACGGCCAAGCTGCAACTGGTCGAGCGGGCCAAGGAGATGGGCCTTGAGGGCCATCACGGTTATACGCAATTCCCGGTGACGTTCTGGGACATCTTCGGCGACAACGGCCATCCTGTGCGCGCAACGGTGCAGGAGATGGGTCCGTTGCTGCTCTCGCGTTTGCTGGAATTGACCGAGCCGCAAGAGGGTGTGCTCAACATCGCATTCCGCTGGGCCGAGGATGAACGCACAGCCGGTGACAAGAACATGACGATCATGGACTTGCAGGATCTGCGCACGGTGATGGACGAAATGGGCAAACGCGCCGGCGAGCTGCGCTCGAAGTACGGCAACATTGCCCCGCAGACCGTGGGCGTCATTCAGCGACGCCTTCTGGTTCTTGAAGAACAAGGGGCTGCGAAATTCTTCGGCGAACCGGCTCTCGACATCATGGACTTTATCAAGTTGGCCCCTGATGGACGCGGCATGGTCAACATTCTTGCGGCCGAGAAACTGATGCACACGCCACGACTGTATGCGTCGTATCTGTTGTGGATGCTGGATCAGTTGTTTGAAAAATTGCCGGAGGTCGGCGATCTGGACAAACCGAAGTTGGTGTTTCTGTTTGATGAAGCGCACCTTCTATTCAACGATGCACCGAAAGCAGTGCTTGAGCAAATTGAGCGCGTGACGCGGTTGATCCGCTCTAAAGGCGTCGGCGTCTACTATGTGACGCAGAGCCCGGCAGACGTGCCAGATCGCGTTTCGGCTCAGTTGGGCAACCGGATCCAGCATGCGTTGCGTGCGTTTACGCCGAAGGAGCAAAAAGGCATCCGGGCTGCGGCCGAAACCTTCCGGGCCAATCCGTCGATCGACACCGAACGGGCGATCCAGGAGTTGAAGGTCGGTGAGGCATTGGTGTCGACGCTACACAACAAGGGCGAGCCGTCCATGGTTCAGCGCATGCTGGTGCGGCCTCCGATGTCGCGCGTGGGCCCGTTGAAGCCCGATGAACGTCAGGCGCTGATCCAAGCCGACACGGGCAACACGGTGAAGTATAAAGAGCCGCTCAACCGCGATTCAGCCCATGAAGTGCTGACGCAGCGATCGACGCCGATCGGACAGATCAAGCAAACCTTGCGCCGCTTTTCCAACCTTCTCCCCGGCTCGGGCAACCGCTCGTAGCCAACCGCCGCAGGCGGAGAGCGTCCGGTTCCCGGAGGTCGAGCTGAAGGCCCCGATGCAAGAGAGCAAAATCGGTCTGGGGCAGGAAGGTGCAATGCAAATAGCGTCATCGTTTGATTGTCCGACGTCACCTTTCTGCTAGTCTAGCTGCCGTGGCGCGCTTGAAAAGGTTTACCATAATGGCGGAGACTCCGCCCGTGTGTCGCGACTTCGCGCCGAAAGCAGTGTGTCCGACAGTCGTTCGCGGCACCATCTGGGAGGTCAGTATCGTGAGTGAGGCCAATAAGACCGCAGTTCGCGGTTACATTGAAGAGGTCATGATCAAGGGGCAGGGCGACGTGTCGAAATTCGACAGGTATGTCCAGCCTGACGCCATCCTGCACAACGCCTATCCGGCCTCAGGCAGTGACATCAACGCCTGGAAGGATCGCGTGCGCATGTTTGCGGCGGCCTTCTCGGACATTCATGTGACGATCCACGACCAGATTGCCGAAGGCGACAAAGTCGTCACCCGCACGGTCTTCAGCGGCACCCACAGTGGTACATTCCGCGGCATCCCGGCCACCGGCCGACGTATCTCTGCCGACGAGATTCAAATCACTCGGATGCGAGACGGTAAGGTCGCCGAGCGCTGGAGCCTGTTGGACGTGCCCAGTCTCCTGAAGCAGATCGGTGTCGATCGCCTGCCGAGTTGAGCGGTCGAGCGCAATTGCGAGGAACTGCGATGGACTGGAACACGCTGCCGCGAGCGCGACTTGCTGGCATTCAACTGCCCTATGTCGAGCAGGGTAAAGGCGAGACCGTCGTAAGGACGCTCTCGACGACAAGAGCATTGCGATCTGTTGGCGGAGCGTTTGTGAGATTGATGTCTCGGTATCCCGGAATTTGGGCTGCGCTTTCGCGCTGGCCAAATATCCGGGACCTTAACGTGTCGAAACATCGGCACGATTGTGTTTCACCCGAGCCGGGATACCGATGATGAATGGGGCGATCGTCGTTGCTGAGCGCCTCGCTCGACCCAGCCAAAAAAACTTGACCATGGCCATTGCCGTGCAGCAGACACCTATCCGCGTCGAAACGCTTGACCCAACCTGCAAGAATGTTCTGCGCCGCTCAATGGCTTTGCAGGAACTCTCCGCATTGGGCCAAAGGCGCTGATGATTTGGCCCATCGCGACTGGGGAAAGCGGAAATCGCCCTGGCGCTCCGATCGTGCTTGGTGGGGCCGCTGACGCACCATTCCCGATTCAGCGGCGTTCGGTTCGCTGCGAAAGCTGCGACGCCTTACTCGGCCCGGGTCCCAGCCGCGCTCAGTTCAAGCTGTAGGCATTTTAGCCCACACCCCTGGTCGTCGTGTCGCCCAAAATGGCACGGCGTTCGAGGAAGCGGATCATGGCGCCGGCGACATCAGCGCCGGTCGCAGCTTCGATGCCTTCGATGCCCGGCGATGAGTTGACCTCGATGACAACCGGGCCGCGTTTTGCACGCAGCATATCGACGCCGCAGACATTCAAGCCAAGGATCTCGGCTGAGCGAATGGCCGTGGATCTTTCTTCAGGCGAGAGATCGGCAACCTCGGCCTTACCGCCACGATGCAGGTTGGACCGGAAATCTCCGATTTTGCCGGTGCGTTTCATGGCCGCGACGACTTCGCCGCCAATGACCAGCACGCGCACATCGGTGCCACCGGCTTCTTTGATGTACTCCTGGACGAGAATGTTGATGTTGGCGGCTGAGAAAGCCTCGATGATCGATTTGGCTGACGCTTGCGTTTCAGCCAGGATCACGCCCATGCCTTGAGTGCCCTCTAGAAGTTTGATCACGCAGGGCGTGCCACCGACCTCTTTAATGACGTCTTCGGATTTGCGCGGCCCGTGAGCGAAGGCCGTGACGGGCAGGCCAATGCCCTCTCGTGCGAGCAATTGCAACGCCCGAAGTTTGTCGCGCGAACGGCCGATGGCGACGCTTTCATTGAGTGGAAAAACGCCCTGCATTTCGAACTGGCGCAGGACCGCGAGGCCATAGTGAGTGACCGACGCACCGATGCGCGGGATGATCGCATCATACAGCGGCAAGGTTTTGCCCCCGTGGCGCAACAGCGGCTTGGACGACGTGATGTTCATATGGACATGCAACGTGTTGATCACATCGATGCTGTGGCCGCGCGTTTTGGCAGCGTCGACAATCCGCTTGTGCGAATAGAGCGTCGGATTGCGCGCGAGCATAACCAGTTTCATCACGGGATTCCCTGCCACTCACGCGCACCTTGTAAGGGGCCGAGCGCATCGCTGCAACGCCCACGGCGTTGGCAGAACATCGGCGCTATTTAAGCAACGGCATTACCGGAACATACCGCCGCCATCGACATCCAGGACGGTGCCGCCGACATAGCCGCAAGCAGGTGACGCCAAGAAGGCTGCCGTCCTGCCGATTTCGCCGGGCTCGATCAGGCGATCATACGGCAAGCCTTTGACCATTTCTTCCCAACGGTTCTCGTCGCCGAGTGCGGTCTTGGCGCGGGCTTTGGACAGTGTCATGACCCGGTCCGTCCGGGTTAGCGCTGGATTGATCCCGAAGACGCGGACACCCCATGTCGAAGCCTGTCCGCCGATAGCCGACGTAAACGCAATCAATGCCGCATTGCCGGTGCCACCGCAGATATAGTCATAGCGTGGGGCGCGGCCGGCTGTGCCGATGATGTTGACGATGACGCCGGCTTTGCGTTCCTTCATGTGGCCCAACATGAGTTGGGTCATATGGATGTAGCCAAACACTTTCAGGTCCCAGGCTTCACGCCAGCGTTGCATCGTGATGTCAAGCAGACCGCCCCCGGGGATCGCGCCGGCATTGTTGACCAGAATGTCCGCGTCCGCGTTCGCGGCAACAACGCGCTCGCGGTCAGCCGCGACCGACAAATCGGCGACCATGCCGGAAACTTTGCCATGCGCCCGCAACTCTTGGACGGCTGCGTCCAGACGCCCGGCATCGCGTGAGACCAGAGTGACAATGGCACCCTCGCGCAAAAAGGCTTCTCCGCACGCCAGGCCGATGCCTTTCGAGCCGCCTGTGACTAAGACGCGTTTACCATGAAGGGACAAGTCCATCGGTTAGCCTCCGGATTCTCTTGGTCTTGCGCTGTCGTCAACCAAGCATTTATCTTTTTTGCGCAATTCTGGCGCGTAGCCTGATCAGGTCGGACCAGGCTGTTAACAAGGTACCCTGTCATGTCATTGCAAAACCGGATGGCTGCAGTTGTCCGTCGTGCAGCCGCACAAGACGACGCCGCAGACAAAGCCAACCAGCGCTGGGCGCGGCGGAAGCCTGCGTCGACGCCAGCCAAAATCCTGTTTGACGGCATTACGACGCCTTATGATTGCTCGGTGCGTGACATTTCTTCGACCGGTGTGCAACTTGAAATGTGCCGGACAAAGTTTAATCCTGACGGCGCGACAGATGCTGTGCCACATCACTTCACTCTCATCATCACCCTCGATAAAACTGCCGTCGAGTGCCATTCGATGTGGCGGCGCGGCAGCAAGCTCGGTGCCCGCTTCACCGGTATGGTCCGCACGATCGCACAGCCTAAAATCATCTCTCGCGCCAAGCCTGTCAAAAAAGCCTGAAACGCACGGCTGGTTCTCAGCTCGGACGATGTTCCAGCTTGGCTTGGCACGCGGCCATAAACCCAAGTTGCCGCACCTTGGCCGACAACGGCGGTGCATCGCCGTGGTTGACCGGGCGCCTGCAGCCCCTGTATAGCCATCTAGCTTTTTATCGCAGGCAGGGCTGTTTTGAGCCCCCGTCCGCGTGTTTTGAGCGGAATGGGCTGCCAGACACCGGTATCACGGCGCATCCAGATGCGACGCGGGCCTGGATGCTGGTAAACCCGTCCGGCAGCAGCGTCATAAGTGATCAATTGTTCGGCATTTCTGCGCCGGACAGTCGGGCCGCATGTGACCGTTGTGACCATCCCAATGCCGCCATCACTCTGCTGATGGCTTAGACCGAACTCTTGGACCACCCTGCAGCCGCGGGATGCGTCACTGCTAGGAGACTGGAAACTATGGCGAATACCTCGTCAGCTAAAAAAGCTGCCCGCCAGATGGTGCGTCGCACCGAAATCAACAAAGCGCGCCGCTCGCGCCATAAGAGCACGGTTCGGGGCGTCGAAGAAGCGATCGCCTCGGGCAACAAGGAAGTTGCGGCTGCGGCTCTACGGGCCGCTGAACCCATCATGATGCGCTCAGCCAACAAGCGCGTCGCCGAGAAAAAAGCGGTGTCGCGGAAAGTCTCGCGCTTGACCGCGCGCTTGAGAAAGATGGCTTGAGCGATCGCGCCCGCGGCAGCTCATAATCATTGAGCTCTTGAGTGTTGGACCCTGCCAGCAATGGCGGGGTCTATCTTGTAAGATTATTGTGAGCGATGCAAACCCGGTCCCAAATGACCGGGTTTTTTCGTCACCTATGGTTCGCGCAGAGATTGCGTCATACCTTGAATGGTTGGGGTCGTTACAAGCCAGAAGTTCGTTGCGGGCCGGCTTTCGAGGCGCGAGGCAAAACGCCCAGATCGGCCACTCAAAAGCGCGTGCTGCGGTCGCGATCAGGGGCCCCAGAAGGACCTGTCTCGAGCATCTGCGAGGGGCGATTGACGATGTTGTCGCCCGTCCTCCTGCTGGCGTCGAGAGCACAGCAAGTTGTCCACAGTTCATCCCCAATAGAATCGCCACCAAGCCAAAATTTAGCCTTGGATGATGGTAAACTTTCGTAGTGGCAAACAGGCCGCGAACATTGAATGGCGACAGTAAGGCGGCCGGTGTTCCAGCATCCGAGACACCAGTTAAAACGATACAATTTCAATTGCTTAAAAAAATGAACCGGGTTTGATCTCGAAATCGAGAAACACTAATTGTTTTCTTGGATGTCATTAAATTTTTAAATTGTTCGAATTATGAACGCCGCTCACTCATGGGTCGCACATCGCTGAATGAGATCGTGTCGGAACTGCGCCCGAGCCGGATTCATCCAGCGGACTCAACGGATTTATCCACGAAGTTCGATACTATTTGTGGGGTTTTCCACGATCATAAAGTCCCAACGGGCTTTTTTAGACCATCTTATGCCCACCTTGGGTGGCT
>JAYSUN010000661.1:0-7739 GCA_043719045.1 Hyphomicrobiaceae bacterium
CCGACATGCCTGATGCCCAGCGCAAACATAAGTCGCTCGAACGAAATCGTCCGTCGCGCTTCGATGGCCTGGAACAGCTTCTCGACCGACTTCTGGCCGTAACCATCCTTGTCCTTGAGCCGCTTCAGCATCTTGGCGTCGCGAGCCTGGAGCGTGAAAATGTCGGCCGGCCGCAGGATCCGTTCGGCGTCGTAAAGCTCGAATACACGCTCTTCGCCGAGGCCCTCGATGTCAAAGGCGTTGCGCGACACGAAATGACGCAAACGCTCTTTGGCTTGCGCGGGGCAAACGAGGCCTCCGGTGCAGCGCTTGACCGCATCGGCTTCCCCGCTTTCGTCGGCCTCGCGGACGGCGGCTGAGCCGCACACCGGGCATGTGTCTGGAAAGAGATAGGGCGTCGAACCGGCGCGTCGTTTGGCCAATACCACTTCGACCACCTGCGGGATGACATCGCCCGCGCGCTGCACCACCACCGTGTCGCCGATGCGGATATCCTTGCGTGCGATTTCATCCGCGTTGTGCAGGGTCGCGTTCGAAACCACGACGCCACCGACCGTGACCGGTTGAAGCTTGGCGACCGGCGTCAAAGCGCCCGTGCGTCCCACCTGAATTTCGATGGCCTGCAACAGTGTGGTCGCCTGCTCAGCTGGGAATTTGTGCGCGATCGCCCAACGTGGCGCGCGTGAGATAAAGCCAAGCCGCGCCTGAAAATCCAACCGATCGACCTTGTAGACCACGCCGTCGATATCATAGCCGAGCCCGCCGCGTTGTTCGCCGATCTCCCGATAGAACGCCAACATTTCAACCGCGTTGTGACACACGCGCAGCAGCGGATTGGTCGGTAAGCCCCATTTTCTGTAAGCAGCCACGACGCCGGATTGTGTCTGAGCCGGCAGCGGCGATGCCGCACCCCAGGCGTAGGCAAAAAACTTCAGCGGCCGTGTCGCCGTGATGTTTTGATCGAGCTGGCGCAAGGAGCCTGCGGCGGCATTGCGCGGATTGGCAAAGGTCTTGTCACCCGCAGCTTCTTGAGTTGCATTGAGCGCCCGAAAATCCTGATGCCCCAGATAAATCTCACCACGGACATCGATGACATCAGGGATGTCGGCGCCCTTGAGCTGCTGCGGCACGTTGCGGATGGTTTTGACGTTGGCTGTCACATCCTCGCCCTCGGCGCCGTCACCGCGCGTCGCCGCTTGCGTCAGTTTGCCTTTGACGTAGCGAATCGAAATCGACAGGCCATCAATCTTCGGCTCGGCCGTCACGGCCAGGGCCGAGCCATCGTCGAGACTGAGAAAACGACGGATGCGGGCGACAAAGTCGGCAACATCGGCATCCTCGAAGGCGTTGCCAAGCGACAGCATGGGCACTTCGTGTTTGATCTTGCCGAAGGCGTCTTGCGGCGCGCTGCCGACGTGGCGGCTGGGACTATCTGGCCGAACCAAATCTGGAAAGTGCAGCTCAATCGCCGCATTGCGTCGTTGCAACCCGTCATACTCAGCATCGCTGATCTCGGGTGTGTCCTTGCCATGATACAGTGCGTCATGCCGAGCAATTTCGGCGGCGAGCCGTTCCAGTTCTGTGGCTGCTTCGGCCGCTGTCAGGGTCGCAACGGATTTGGTCTTGGTCATGGTGCGGATTTTGCCTCAACTCGCCGCCCACCGCAAAGCCTGACAAACAGTTTTCCGCATTTTGACTTAAGCGTCTGGTGGGGGACGTTTGTCGAAGCGTTGGACCAGTGCGCGGATGCCGAGGGTGATCGCACCGAGCGCCACTGTCACGACTGCAAATGGGATCAGGATCGGCGCGTAATTCCAGATCAGGAAACCGCTCGCGATCGCCGCTGTCATCGTCAGCCAAACTCTCAGCAACGACATGTCGTCCTCTGATTGAAACAACAACCCCCGCCTTGGCGTTCGACCATGGCGAGGGCTGATCATGGCATGTCCGAGCCAACGGCTTATTTGACCGTGATGGTAATAACTTCACTCGCAACCATCGGGTTATGCGGGATGTGGTTGTGATCGCCGAGCACGAGTTGGAGTGTGTGCTTGCCCGCGGGCAGTGTCAGCGTGGTTTCGGTCTGGCCGTTGCCGAAATGGCGATGCGTGTCGTCAGCCGGAAGTGGCGCCATGGGGTCGGCAACTTTCTGGTTGACCAGGATGTGGTGGTGGCCCGTATCCTTCTTTTCAACGCCTGCGGGTGCCACACCCATACCTGCCAAGCCCATTTTAATGGTCACGGGGCCGCTAATCTCCGCGCCGTCCTTTGGCTCTAGGAAATAGACCTTGGCACCTGCTGGCGCAGGTGACCGGAAGTCCTGAGCCAGGGCAGCGCTTGCGAGCGCGGTAACTGCAACTGCAACGGCAAGACGTTTCAGCATAAGCGTTTCCTTGTTGTTGAGCGACTTCGGCGCTATCGGATGTCGAAACCCCAGATGTCCGCGCCAGCGCACGTATGCAATAGCCGAGAGTACAATCCTGCGACAAGATCGAACTTCGACTAACACTCAAAACGCACAATTCGAGCGCTTGGATCAGGCCTTGGTCACCCGCGGTCTGGTGGCAACCCGGGCCAAAGCGCGGGATCTGGTGCTTCGTGGACGCGTGCTGGTGCGCGGGCTGCCCGCTTTAAAACCCAGCCAACTGGTTCAAACACAAGACGATTTGAGCTTTGCAGTAGGGCATGTGGCGCACGTTTCGCGCGGCGCCGAAAAATTGATCGCGGGGCTGAATGCATTTGGCTTCGACCCGAGTGGCCGCATCGCCCTCGATGTCGGCGCGTCGACTGGCGGGTTCACCGAGGTGCTGCTCGCACGCGGGGCAGCCCGCGTTCATGCCGTCGATGTCGGTCGTGGCCAGTTGCATGCCAGCCTCGCCGATGATCCGCGCGTGGTGAATCTTGAAGCCACCGACGCGCGCGACTTGACGCCAGCGCGTCTGACCGGGCCGATTTCCGCCGTGGTCTGCGACGTCAGTTTCATTTCCCTGACCAAAGCCTTACCCGCAGCGCTGGCGTTGGCCACGCCCGGCTGCTGGCTGGTCGCCCTGATCAAGCCGCAGTTCGAGGCCGGCCCTGCAGCCGTTGGCAAAGGCGGCATTGTGCGCGATGCCGCCGTCCGCGCGGCGGTCACCGCGGGCATCAAGACGTGGCTAGCCAGTCTGCCAAACTGGCGTGTGATCGACGTCGTCGCATCGCCCATCACGGGTGGCGACGGCAATCAAGAATTCCTCATCGGGGCCGTGAAAACATGACCACATCTGGTCTTACCATCAACCACCTGGGCACCGACGGTGACGGCGTGGCTGCGGGCCCCGACGGCCAGCCGATCTACATCCCGTATGCACTGCCTGGCGAAATCATCGCCAACGGTGAAATCACCAATCGGAGCCCCGAGCGGGTGACGGCACCGTGTCCGCATTTCGAGGTCTGCGGTGGTTGCCACGCGCAACACATGAGCGCGCGCCTGTACGCCGATTGGAAACGCGAGTTGGTGTCGGCCGGCTTCCGGCAACATCGTCTCGATCCGCCGTTGGAGCGGTTTGTGGCGGTCGCGCCTGGCAGTCGACGCCGCGCCTCGTTTTCGGTGGTGCAAGCGACGGGTCGATCGCCACGGCTGGGCTTTCACAAGCGGCGCGACACCGCCGTATTTGCCATCGATGCCTGCCCGGTGATTACGCCGCGCATGCAGGCTGTCTTGCCGCTCCTGGCCCAGATCGTCGGCCGGTTAACCGGCACCAACGCTGATACGCGCGTCGCCGTTGCCGACCTGGACGGCGGCCTCGATGTCAGTATCGACGGCCCGAAAGTACCCGCTGCAGCTGATGTCCGCGCCTGGTTGGCGGCCAAATCCGACGAGGGCCGACTGGCCCGACTGACCATCAATGGAGAGCCGATCATCGAACGTGCCAACGTGCGATTGCCGGGCTCTGCCGGCGCGCTACTGCCACTCCCCGGTGGTTTCTTTCAAGCGGTTGCTGAAGCCGAACAGGCGATCGTTGCAGCCGTGATTGCCGGCCTGCCGAAAAAAACCAAACGCATCGCCGACCTGTTCGCCGGCTTTGGTACCTTGACGTTGCCGCTCGCACGGCATGCGCCCGTTCTCGCGGCCGATTCTGAGAAACCTGCACTGGAAGCCCTTGCCTTGGCTGTGCGCCACGCCACGGGCTTGAAGCCAGTCACCACGCGGTTGCGGGATCTGGCGCGCGAACCGCTGTCAGTGAAGGAACTGGAGGGCATCGATACGATCGTGATGGACCCGCCGCGCGCGGGTGCCAAGGCCCAGACCGAAGTGGTGGTGAAATCCAAGGCGCAGACCGCGATCCTGGTGTCCTGCAATCCGAACACCCTTGGCCGGGACGCACGCATACTCGTCGACGGCGGGTTCAAGATCATCCAGGTTACGCCGATCGATCAATTCGTCTGGTCGAATCATGTCGAAGCCGTCGCGGTGCTACGCCGCTGAGCGGCTCACGTGGCCATGACTGCGTGCCTTTTTGATCGCGAGCCACGCCGGTGCTGGCGCTGCATCGGCTATCCGCCGGTCACACTCATGTGTCGGCCAACGGCCGGTTTCTTCGAGCGCCGGTCGATGATGAAGTCGTGACCTTTGGGCTTGCGGGCAATCGCTGCATCAATGGCGCGGCCGAGTTCCGCATCATCGATCGACGTCCGCAGCACCGAGCGGAGGTCAGCCGCATCTTCCTGGCCCAGGCACATATAGAGCGTACCCGTGCACGTCAGCCGCACGCGATTACAGCTCTCACAGAAATTGTGCGTCATCGGCGTGATGAAGCCAATGCGACCACCGGTTTCCTCAACCTTCACGTAACGCGCGGGGCCACCGGTTTTGTATGCAATGTCCGTCAGCGTGAACTGATCCATCAGCCGACCGCGCACAATTGACAACGGCAGATATTGCTCGGTTCGGTCCCCGTCGATATCACCCAGCGGCATGGTTTCAATCAGCGTCAGGTCCATGCGGCGGGCGTGGGCAAAACGCACCAGATCGGCAATCTCGTCTTCGTTGACGCCTTTCAACGCGACCGCGTTGATCTTGACGGCCAGACCCGCGGCTTGAGCTGCGTCGATGCCCTTGATGACGCCATCGAAATCACCCCACCGCGTGATCGCTTTGAAGCGATCCGGCCGTAACGTATCGAGTGAGATGTTGATCCGCTCGACCCCGCTGTCGCGCAGCTGTTGAGCAAATTTCGGCAGCTGGCTGCCGTTGGTGGTCAGTGTCAGTTCCTGCAGAGCGCCGCTTTTCAGATGCCGACCGAGAGATTCGAACAGCCACATGATGTTCTTGCGCACCAGCGGTTCACCGCCGGTGATGCGCAGCTTCCTGACGCCCTTGGCGACGAACGCCGAACACAACCGGTCCAATTCCTCAAGGCTCAACAGATCCTTTTTAGGCAGAAACGTCATGTGCTCTGACATGCAGTAGACGCAGCGGAAATCGCAACGATCCGTCACCGAAACCCGCAAATAGTCGATGCCCCGGCCGAACGGATCGATCATCGGGTTGGTGGCACTGGACAGCGCGCGATTGACGGACATTGAGGCACTCTGAAGGCGGGCGAAAACGCCGCGCAGGCGAACAAACCGGGCTTGGTCACCTAGACTAGCCTATTCCGGCAGGCAATCAAATCGACAATCCGCAATCATCTGACCTCCGGCTCAGCAAGATGACTTGACGGCGGTGAGATCGAACCTCCAGGCTTCACAATCTGCGACAGCCGAATTGCCGTGAGTGCCGGTTCCTCATGTGCCCGGCATCGGCATGGCGATGATCTGAACGCCGGGTGGCGGGATGCTGGCGTCAGGCACAAAGAAGTCCGCTACCAACGGCTGGCTCTTGTCGACGCGATAGACTTCAAAATCGGTGACGCCGCCAACGTCATGCAGCAGTGTATCGTCGATGCAGAATTGTCCGGTGAACGACCGCGCGGCTTGCGTAAAAATCAGGTGCGCGGCGTCGGCCATGATGTCTGGCGTTCGGCTCATGCGCATCAATTTGTCACCACCGAGCAGATTGTTCACGGCAGCCGTTGCGATCGGTGTGCGTGGCCACAGCGCATTGACGGCGATCCCGTCCCGCTTGAACTCCGCAGCCATGCCGAGCACGCATAAGCTCATGTTGTACTTCGCGATCGAATAGGCGACATGCCCCGCAAACCATTTCGGTGCGAGATCCAACGGCGGCGACAGCATCAGGATGTGCGGGTTGGCACTTTTTTTCAGATGCGGGATGCAATTGCGCGACACCAGGAAAGTGCCGCGGCCGTTGATCTGGTGCATCAAGTCATAGCGTTTCATGTCGGTTTGAGGTGTCGGCGTCAGCGCAATCGCACTCGCGTTGTTGACGCAGATGTCAATGCCGCCAAATTTTGCGACTGTCGCCTGAACTGCCGCTTCGACCTGGGCTTCGTCGCGAATGTCGCAAATCAGCGGCAGTGCTTTGCCGCCGGCTTTCTCAATTTGCTCAGCTGCTGTGTAAATGGTGCCCTCCAGCTTGGCTTGCGGGGTTGCCGTTTTGGCGGCAATGGCGATGTTCGCCCCATCCCGTGCCGCTCGCACCGCGATGGCCAAGCCAATGCCCCGGCTGGCGCCAGTGATGAACAACGTTTTACCGGCAAGAGTGGTCATGGCAGGTCTCCAAAGTCTCTGGATGTGCACTTTGACATCGAGAGCGGCCGATGGCTACGGCTTCTGCTACAATGCGAGTCGCTGTCCGGTTCCGATCATGAAGGCTTTGCCATGCCCGCCGCTTCTGCAGCCCAAGACTCAGCCCGCCGCACACTCGATGTCGAGCGTGACGGGCTTGACGCATTGCGAGCTGCCCTCGACGCCGATCTGGGCGTGGCCTTCGCGAAGGCCGTAGCAGTCCTCGCGGCGGCCAAGGGGCGAGTCATTATTTCGGGTATCGGCAAAAGTGGCCACGTCGGCCAGAAACTGGCGGCCACCTTCGCGTCCACCGGCACGCCCGCATTCTTTGTCCACCCCACTGAGGCGAGCCATGGTGATCTCGGCATGATCACGCCCGACGACGCCATCGTTGCGCTCTCGTGGTCTGGAGAAACCGCCGAACTCGCCAACATCATCACCTTTTCTCGCCGCTTCAGTGTGCCGTTGATCGCGATCACCTCACGCTCAGACAGCGCGCTGGGCAAACAGGCAGATATCGTCTTGGAACTTCCCAAGGCAAAAGAGGCTTGCCCCCATGGTCTCGCGCCGACGACCTCGACGACCATGCAACTGGCACTGGGTGATGCTCTGGCGGTGGCGCTGCTGGAAGGTAAGGGCTTCTCGGCGCACGACTTCAAGGTATTCCACCCCGGTGGCAAACTCGGAGCCTCGCTGAAATACGTCGCCGACTTCATGCACACCGGCACGGAAATTCCTCTGATCGCGGAGGGCGCACTGACAAGCGAGGCCATCATGGTCATGACCGGCAAGAGCTTTGGCTGTGTCGGCGTCCTCGATGGCGATGGCCGGCTCATCGGCATGATCACCGACGGCGATTTGCGCCGTCACATGCGGGCGGACCTGATGCAGGTTCCCGCGGCTCAGATCATGACCCGCAATCCCAACACACTGCGGCCGGATACGCTGGCGTCTGCAGCCCTTGAGCAATTCAATGCGCGCAAGCGCACGCAGATGTTCGTGGTTGAGGCCGGCACACCCATCGGCATCCTGCACGTCCACGACTTTCTCCGGGCGGGGGTCGCCTGACT
>JAYSUN010000662.1:0-2784 GCA_043719045.1 Hyphomicrobiaceae bacterium
TTTTTTGATCAGTTTGCGAAACTCGATATGGACCGGTCCCTGCGCTTCGGGGAGCCCTCATCTTTGCTGATGATGGATCTAGACCACTTCAAAAGCATCAACGACACTTACGGTCACCCAACGGGAGATGAAGTTCTGCGTCGGGTTGCGTCGCTCGGCCAACTTGTTTTCCGCAGCAGTGATATGTTTGCGAGATGGGGGGGTGAAGAGTTCGTCTGTCTATTGCCAGGCACAGACGAGTTTGGTGCAAAACTGGTAGCAGAAAAGTTGCGTTCTGCGGTCGAGCAGCTAAAGATGGTTAGTGGCGACAAATTGATACCCGTAACGGCGAGCATCGGCGTCTCGTCGATCGACAAAGATGACCGCGTGGTGGATAGCGCGCTGGAACGCGCTGACCGGGCATTGTACCGAGCTAAAAGTGACGGCCGCAACTGCGTGAGAAGCTACGCTTCGACTTTCGAGGTTAAAAGTGGATGCGCTTTAGTGTTTAGCGAACAGCATTAATTCAAGGCAAGCCCGATCGACGGCCGAAAGGCGGGCAGCGATGCTGAAATGGTGCTCCTATTGCCAGCAATTTTTGGGCGAGGTTCCTGACTACGACAATTTTTCCATTTCGCATGGAACATGCCTGGAATGCTACGCCGATCTTTTAGAGCAAGGTGACGTTGATTTAACCCGCCCACTTTTGCTGAAGGCTGTCCAGCGCAAGCTCTGGACCGCTGGCTTAGAAAACAATCTGACGGCAGCCGCGAAGGTTATCCGGTGCCGGCGAGCTGCCCATGCTGTGGCGACAACCGATTGCGCAAGCTCGGCGCTGCAGAATGCCACTGGGGAGACCGTAGAGATAGATCTTCAGCCAGCCGGCGCGGACCAGGATCTCCCACAGGCCGAAGAAGGCAATGGTCAGCCTCACCCGTCCGGCGAGCACGAGAAACCAAGGCGAGCTCCAAATCCCCGCATCGACGGCTTTTCCGCTTGCACAGGAGGTGTCACGCGGGATGAGAGGCTGCCATCGGTCGCGCTCAATGGATCACTTGCCCTTCGACGATCGCCCGACCCCTTTGTATTTTTCGCAAGAGCTAGCGATCAAGATCCCGGCCGCCAAGCTGCTGGTTGCCGACAAAGGAGGCCACGTCTATTCCCAGACCATGCCCGAGGAGTTCAATCGCGTGGTCATCGACTACATCATGCAGCAGCAACGCCAGTTCGCTTCCGGCTAGCCGGCATTATGAAATGAATAGCAAAGGGGGAGCAATCCTTTGATCCGGATCAAGATATCCGATCATTGGTTACCCCCCATTCCCTAGTCCAGCTTGAAACGCTGGCGGCGAACGAAAGCTCCAAAATCCTGCCGTTCGGGTACGGAGACCTGGCGGGCCTTGTCCTCCGACCAACCATAAAGAGACGGCTTGCCGAAACGCTCGACCTGGCGCCAGTCGTTCTCAGGGATACTGTGACGCGCATCACGGCGACGGTCGTAGCCGTCGATCTCGGCATCGAGGTTCGTATCGTTGTAGCGGTCGACATGCACCGTGAGCGTCATGGGCAAGCGCAGGCTAACAAATCCCTCGCGTGACGGCCAGCCGAGGCAAAGTCCCGCCAACGGAAATACATAATCGGGGAGCGCCAGCAGTTCAGCAATACGTGTTGCATGATTGCGGATAACACTGATGGGGCATGCGCCAAGGCCTGCCGCGTCTGCCGCACGGATCAGATTTTGCAGTACCATGGCGGCATCGGTCGTTGCATTCAAGAATGCATCAAGGTGGTCGTTCTCGAACGGGATGTCGCGCAGTTCGCAGATTCGACGGATGCGGCGCGAATCGCCACACACCACCAAAAACCGCGCCGCTTGGGCGACCCACGGCATAGACGGTAGTAACTCGGCGATCGCCCGGCGGATACCGGCGTTCTCTACGCGAAGGATCGCCACTTGCTGCAGATCCGATTTGGCCGGCGCCGACAAGCCGGCAGCGAGCACTTGCTGCATCAAGTCTTCGGAGATTGGCATGTCGGTGTAGCGCCGGTGGGTTCGGTGGCTGAGGATCGCTGCCAGCTCACCCTCCGCGGGGGTGTCCTGCCCCGCCTTGCCTGGAAGACCGAACCGCTGTTCGATCAGTTCAGCAATCATTTTCGTCATCTGTGCCTCATGCTGTTGCAGTGAATCGTTACGTTCTCAGGCAGCGACCCCATAGGCATAACGCACGGTTCGATACTCCTTCAACTTGACCATCTTGATCCTTACCTCGGCTTGGCTTGCGCGATTCATGAACGGCGCGACGCTAGGCCGGGCGTATGAACGCGAATTGAACATCGGGCGCGATTATCGTCCAGTGAATTCCCGCAAATAATCGTTCGACGGCGACAGGATGACCGTTGTCGGTGCGGGCTTGGTCTCGCCGTCGCCGAGGAAAGTCGTCTGGTACGACTGCATCGCACGGTAGAAATCATAGAAAGTGGGATCCTTGCCGAAGCTTGCAGCATAGGTTTTCGACGCCTGGGCATCGGCCTCGGCGCGGATGATCGCGGCGCGTTTCGCGCCCTCGGCGCGAATCGAGCGCGCTTCCTGCTGGCGCGCGGTGGTCATGCGCTGAAAGGCCGACTGCAACGGGGTGCCGTCGGGAAGGTCGGCCTTCTTGATGCGGACGTCGATCACTTCGACGCCGTACTGGCGCGCGACGCGATTAAGCCCGGCGCGAATATTTTCCATCGCACCCTCCCGCTCGGGGCTCAGCAGCGACGCGAACGGGCGCTTGCCGAGTTCGTTGCGAAGCTGCGACCCGA
>JAYSUN010000663.1:0-2772 GCA_043719045.1 Hyphomicrobiaceae bacterium
AGGCCGCCATGTCCGTCAAACCCCGCATCAAACTGCCTGACAATGCCAAGGTTGGCGATGTCGTCGAGATCAAAACCCTGGTCAGCCATGTCATGGAAACCGGGCAACGCAAGGACAAGGATGGCAAGACCATCCCGCGCAACATCATCCACACTTTCACCGCAACCTTTGCCGGCAACACCGTGTTTACAGCCAATCTCCAAGCGGGCACGTCGTCCAACCCGTTCATCTCTTTTTTCATGAAAGTCCCGGGTCCTGGCGAGTTTGAATTCACCTGGATCGACGACGCTGGCGTAAAAATCAGCGATAAGCAGCCCCTGAAACTGGTGTAACGACTGAACCTCATTCATGGCTTGGCTCAAACCCTGGCAGGACCTGACAGTCTCCGGCGACCCAACAGGATATTGGGTCGCCTCCGCTGACGCTCGAGCCCAAAACCGTGTTCTTTTGCCTCCCGCCCGGACATTTCTTTTCTTTTTGATAACCATTTCCATAAACGGTATCCAAACCTTGTTCCGGCAAACTCCACTGAAATCCAGTGCGGAGCCGACCCGATGCCGAAGTCCATCACCTCTGAGGAAGCTTTAGCCCTAGCATGGCAATTGTTCGACCCGCGCGGCCGCTGCGACCGCCGTGGGTTCCTGTTTCTGGCCGTTGGCTTGATGGTCCTGCAAATCAGTTTGGCCGGTTTCGTTCAATTGTTTGACCAGCCGGTCAACGGGACCATGTTCCTGATCCTGAACGCGCCATTGTTCTGGGTCGGCATGATGGCCGTCCTGAAGCGTCTACACGACAGCAACAGAAGTGGGTGGTGGGTGCCGCTCGCATTTGCCGGCTGGCTGTTCGGAGCCGTCGTTGCCAGCTTGATCACCACCCTCGTGTTGGGAGCCGAGGCTCTCCAGCACTCCGCAGCCCAAGGCGGTCCGGTCTTCTGGTTCCTGATTGCCTTCATGTGGCTGCCGGCCTTTGGCGGCTTGCTCTGGCTACATGCATCGGCCGGTGACCGCGCAGTCAACCGCTTTGGCGCGGTGCCAGGCCCGCTCGGCTTTGCACCCGGCCCGCGCGCATCGCGTGCGCAGCCCGCAGCTGATGCCATGCCATCCGGCGTGCTTTCGGCCCACTAACGCCAGCCCGCAGAAATCATGGCTCTTTCTTCTTGGGGGCTGCGGGCTGGAATTCTCTTTTCTTGGCGCGCGAACACCAATCCGCACACGTCAGTGTTTGTGCGGATTGGACTGACCCGGCTGCGAGCGAGGCACGATCTGTTTTTTGATGGCGTCATAAGCCAACTCGCCGCTGTGGGCCCTGCTTGCACCCGCATGTGGGGCTTTGACGTGGAGGCATCGGGTTGGACATGCCTTCTGAGCAAAATCCCGCTTGCACTCAGCCCCGTTGTTCACCGCCCGCTAACGCTATCGCGATAGATTTGAGGTTATAGACATTTCGGGAGACCTCCCATGTTCCGTCGTGCCATGTCAGCGCTTGGCCTCAAGGGCGCTCAAAACCTCCTTTCCGAAGCAGAGGTGGCCCAGCGCTTTCTTGCCGGCATCGAGGAGGCACATCCGACCGTGCTGATCGAAATCACAGGCGACCTGTCGTTTACGCTGAACCCCCATCGCGACAACGAATATCGCGTTGATCTCGTGCGCTTGTACAGCATGTACCAGTTGGACCCGGACCGGCTGGATGTGTTGATCCACTTGCACACGGCGTCGGTCACGGAAGCGTTGACCCTCGCGTCCGTCAGCATGACCGTTGACATGATCGTGCCGTTGGTCCGCTCCAGCCGCGATGTGACGGATCTGGGCACGGAACATGTCATCGCCGAACCGTTGACCAACGAATTGACCGTCGTTTACGCGTTCGACATGCCTCACACGCTGAAATACGTGACCTCCGACATGCTCGAAAAACTGGGGATCGAGCGCCAGGATCTGAAGTCTTTGGCCGTCGCCAATGCCGAAAAGAAAATGGCGATGGCCGTGATCGATCTGCATGAGGGTGTCGTGCTCGTATCGTCGGACAGCATCAATCCGACATCGCTCTTGTTCGTGCCGGCATTCTGGCAGCAGGGCGTTTTTGCCGATATGCCGAACCTTGCGGTGATCGTGCCTGACCGCGATATCGTCATCGCCTTTGATGCCGACAGTCAGGAAGCCGTCTTGGCCGCTGCATCAGTTGCGTCTGAAATCATCGCCCAATCCTCCGCGCCGATGTCCAAAGAGGTCATGCTCATCAAGGCTGACCCAGATGCCGTCGACACAGCCCCGCCGCCGGTGCGCCCGTCACATCGCGGCCACCGCGAGTCCGGCCGCGCCTCATTCGGCTGATCACACAGAGCATTTTCCGGTTAAGTGGATTCCGGTTAACCGCAGGACATGCGACCAACAAGAAAGCAACTGCATTTTCCGGTTAATTGTCCTGTGTCACAGATTTTCCGCCGTCGCAGCGTCGAGGCGTCGCGATCGAGTTCTGGACGTGACGCTCAGACCGGAGCGGGGGAGCCTCGGGGTCGATAACCGTTGGGAATGGAAGGTGCTTGGATCGAACGCCGGGATCGAGGTCCCGAGAGGGGAAAAGCGCCTCTGTCGGCCAGCCCGGCATTGTGATCTCGACCCCATATCGGCGCACGTGCGGACACACGGCCGCGTTCTTGATCTGCGGCGGCAGGGTAAGATCCCGGATATTCGACGTGCCGAGTAGCCCATCAAATTCCGGGACATCGGAGAGGGATCGTGGGGCGCGGTAAGGTTGATTTTGGGTTTGAGTCGC
>JAYSUN010000664.1:0-2772 GCA_043719045.1 Hyphomicrobiaceae bacterium
TCGATACGAACATCGCTTCGAACACCCACAAGACCCATTATGGTGCGACCGATCAGGTCGAACGTGGCGCTGTCGCGTGCGACGCACAGCGCTTGAGCCGTGCACGTCATCGGCACGCAGTTGACCCATTGACCCCCGTGAAACACTGACACGGCGTACGTCGGGCCTGTATCGAAGTTGGATTGGCTCTCAAGCTCTTCGACCAGTTGCGCCATGATCCGGACGGCGGAGCGCCCAGCCTTGTTCGTCCAACCGGAGTGGGCGGGCCGGCCGTGGGTGGTAAAAACAAACCTTTGAAACGCATGGCGGCCGGTGGTGACTTCGCCGGTC
This sequence comes from Hyphomicrobiaceae bacterium, assembly GCA_043719045.1. Taxonomy (GTDB): domain Bacteria; phylum Pseudomonadota; class Alphaproteobacteria; order Rhizobiales; family Hyphomicrobiaceae; genus JABFRJ01. The sequence continues at coordinate 331 of JAYSUN010000664.1, forward strand.
GGGCCCTTGGCCGGTTCTGGGACCAGGACAAAAGCATGCAATTTGGCTTCGGCTTCAATGACCGCACGCGACGTCGGACTGCCGATCTCCTCGTCGGGATTAATGATCACGGTGACCGGGCAATCCAGCCGGCCCGCATCGATCACAGCGCGAAGGGCGGTCAGCGCCATGACCGTGCCGCCCTTCATATCGTAGATTGCCGGACCGAAGCACTGATCGCCGTCTCGGCGGATCGGCAACGCTTTGTCGAGTGTGCCGATCGGATGCACGGTGTCGGCATGGGCGATGATCAGAATGCCCGGTTTGCCAACTTTTCCCGCGCGCTTGCAGCGGAGCAGGCCGCCGAGACCGTCACGGCCCGGCATCTGTTCAACAGTAAAGCCAAGACCCGCAATGCGCGGAGTGATGAAAGCCAGCATGCGATTGACGCTGGCAGCGTCGTAGGTCGGGCTTTCGACGCGGACCCAATCGAGCAATTCGGCCAGCACGGTTTCGGTGTTGAAGGCGGTCGTGGCAATCATGGTGGCACCTTTGAAGTGGACTTTGGGAGTGTCCGATGCTTTGCGCCCGGCGGCAAGTTCTCTCTGGTCATCTGTCTGGTCATGGCTCACCGTCATGTGTGTCGTTGGTCATTGCTCCCGCGTCGAGCGGTGGCGCCAGTTGATGGTGAGACTGCGTCAGACACGCCGCAGCTTTTCCCCATCTTACACAGGTCACCCCTTTGGACGCCGTCACCGCGCAGGGCTATTGTGGTTGATGATTCGGACACCTGGAGGTGTGCGCGGGTGGAAGTCGTTGTTCTGTTCCTGACGATGGTGACGGTTGCGATCGTCGCGATCCGGCTTGCGCCGACGATGGCGGAGGGCCGCCTGGTGTTTGACCATCTGCCGGATCGGCCGCATCCGTTCGGCTACAAGATGACATGGCTCGCAATTCGAACCCGCGACACTGGAGCGGTGCTCGAGTCGTTGAGGCTCAGCGAGACGCACGTAGCCAATTGGGCCTCGGGACTTGGAACGATTTATGATGCCAGCTACGGTGAAGCCTACGTGTTTGTTTCACCGCCCGTGAACGGCTGGACGTTGGTTGCGAGCCAAGCCTTACCCAACCCAACCAGCCGCCGCTTTGTCGACAAAAGTATCCCCCTCATGCTGGAGCTCAGCAATCGTTTTGTTGAGATCCAATACTTCTCGAGCTATCCGCAGATCGACTTCTATGCCTGGGCGCGGGTTATTGAGGGCCGCCTGGTGCGGGCTTTCGCGATCAACGATGAAGGTGTTGTCTGGAACAAGGGCCGGCCGAGCAAAGAAGAAAGGGCGATGGGTCTGAAACTCATTGAAGTCCGGGGCGTACGGGGCCGCAAGGGCGACACTGGTGATGAGATTGTGCTGTATCCGACCGAGACGCACATCATGCAGTTGGCCCAGAAATGGAGCCTGGATCCGACACGGCTGGACCCCAAGCAGGCAGAGCCAGGGCTTGGCGTGATTGGGCTGGCGCCCGCAACTTGGCGCCCGGAGCGCCTTGCCAGGGCGGCATGATTTTTTTTGCTGCGCACAGCAAGTCAGGCCGCGAAGCGCTGCTGCGCGCGCATGGTTTCACCGCGATAACTCAGCGCTTCGGCGATATGCACGCGGCCGACAATGTCCGCGCCATCCAGATCCGCCAAGGTCCGCGCCACACGCAGGGTCCGGTGAAATCCGCGCGCCGAAAGCTGCATCGATTGAGCCGCTGTATGCAGCAGGTCCCGACCGGCAGCATCCGGTCGCGCCACCTCATCCAGCAGGTGACCGGAGACGTGCGCGTTCATGCGCACGCCCTTCAGCCCGAGCGCCGCAAAACGAGCACGCTGTCGCTCGCGCGCGGCAATGACCCGGGCACGCACTTCGGCACTGCCCTCAATGGGTGGCGGCAGGACCAGATCCGCCGCAGAGACGGCAGGCAATTCAATCTGCAGGTCGATCCGATCAAGAAACGGGCCGGACAGCCGAGCCTGGTACTCAATGCTGCAGCGCGGCCCCCGTTTGCAGGCCATCCCAGCTGTGCCACCGCCGCACTTGCAGGGGTTCATAGCGGCGATCAATTGGAACCGAGCCGGGTAGGTCACCCGATGATTGGCACGCGCAATGACGGTCTCGCCACTCTCCAACGGCTGGCGGAGAGCATCCAGGGCGTTGCCATGGAACTCGGGCAATTCGTCGAGAAAAAGGACTCCCAAATGGGCCAGCGAACACTCGCCCGGTTTTGGCTTGGTGCCGCCCCCGACCAGTGCCGCCATACTGGCCGAGTGATGCGGTGCACGGAACGGTCGGTTGGTTTGCAACTTGCCACCCGACAGCGCGCCAGCCAAGGAGTGCACCATCGACACTTCCAGCATTTCCTCAATGGACAGGGGCGGCAGGATCGACGGCAAGCGAGCCGCCAGCATGGATTTGCCGGATC
>JAYSUN010000665.1:0-7696 GCA_043719045.1 Hyphomicrobiaceae bacterium
ACTGGCATTGGCTTTAAGCCGAACCGTTATCGACGACATAGTGTTGCGCCGTACACGCCGATGCGTCGTCAGATGCCAGGAAGACTGCAAAGCGCGCGATATCCTCAGGCTCCACCCACCGCTTCAGGCACTGTCGGTCCAGCCGTTTCAGGTCGGCTTCGGGGGTCAGCCATTTGGTGATCTGTCGTTCCGTGCGCACCCAACCCGGAGCGATCGCATTGACCCGGATGTTATGCATGCCGTAGTCTCGCGCGAGCGAACGGGTCAACCCGAGCATAGCAGATTTTGCAGCCGTATAGATCGGCATTCCTCCCGCGCCATTCATCCACGAGATAGAAGAGAAATTGACGATCGAACCGGAACCTTTCAGTTGCATGCCGGGTAGCACCGCTTGCGATGCAAAAAACACGTGTTTCAGATTAACGGCGATGTGCTCGTCGAACATTTCAGGTGTCAGACTTGCAGTGGCGTGCCGCTCGTCGTGGGCTGCGTTGTTGATCAGGATATCAGTGGCCCCATAGCGCGTTTCGATGTTGCGGATGGCTCGCTGTAGCGCTGCGATATCGCGGATATCGGCCGGCTCATACTGCAAGCTGGCCCCGTCCAGGCTCGCGACCAGCGCTCGAGACGGCACCTCCGCGATATCGATAAAGCCGACCTTCGCCTGCTGCCGCACAAACGCCTGGACGATGGCGGCGCCGATGCCCGAGCCGCCGCCGGTGACAATGACCGTCTTGCCTTTGAGATCTGGGTAGATTGCACCTTGTGCGACTGCCATGTGGGTCTTCCTTGCGCCTGGATACCCCGAGTGTGCAACAAAGCCGCTGACAAGGCCAACGGCCTCAGAATGCGCGCCGATGTGAGGGGCGATGTGAGGGGCTTGCCAAGCCCTGCAGCAGTTGCCAGTCTCGCGCCAAAATCAGAACGGGTAGGGAGCGAACATGACGACTGCTGAGCCAACACGGCCATATCTCTGGGAAAAAAATTATCCCGCAGGTGTGCGTTGGGACGCGCCGCTCAACATCAGCACGGTCACCAACTTGTTCGATCATGCCGTGCTCCGGTTCGCTGAACGGCCAGCCCTGACGTTCTTTGGCAAGACGCTCAGCTTTCGTGAACTCGCCGATCATGTGGATCGGACGGCCGCAGCGCTACAGGCGTGCGGCGTCGTCAAGGACACGCCGGTGGCGTTGTTCCTGCCGAACACACCTTGGCATCCGATCTTCTTTTTTGCGATCCTGAAATGTGGTGGCCGGATCGTTCACGTGTCACCACTCGATGCCGAACGCGAAATCATCCACAAACTGAAGGACTCCGCGGCGACATTGTTGGTTACCACCGACATCGCGCCAGCGCTCGTCGATGGCGCTCGCAAGATCTGTGCGGCCGGCCTCGTCGCGCGGATCATCATCGGTGAAAACGGCTATTGGCTCGGCAAGTCCGACGCTGCCGCCACAGACAGCAAGACGTTGTCCGCAGTTGAAATGCTCAAGACTCCGCCTCTGCCGGCCAACGTTTTTCCGGTCACCACGGCGGATGATGTCGCGCTCCTGCAATATACCGGTGGCACCACGGGGTTGCCTAAAGCTGCGATGTTGAGCCATGCCAATCTGACATCGGCGATCTCGATCTTCACCAACTACGGTGAGCCACAGGGTTGGATCAAGTGGGGTGAAGACAGTTCGATTCTGGTGCTGCCATTATTTCATATCTTTGCCATTCTGACGCTGCTGAGTGCGGTCCACACCGGCGCTCGCACGGTTTTGCATCCACGCTTTGACCCGGAGGCGGTCGTCAAGGACATCGAAACTTACCGTCCCAGTGGCTTTTCTGGCGTGCCAACCATGTGGATCGCAATTGCCAATCTACCCGGCATCGAACAGCGCGATTTCTCTTCCCTCCGGTTTGCCCGATCCGGAGGTGCCGCAGCCCCCGTCGAGGTGGAAAATCGGATCAAGCACATCACCGGGGTCCGTTTGGGCGGCGGCTGGGGCATGACTGAAACAGCGCCGGTCGGCACCACGGTGCCGGTGGTCGGACCATTGCAGAAGAGTGGCACAATCGGATTGCCACTGCCGGGGATCCACATGGACGTCGTCGCCCTGGATGACGCCCGCCGTCGGCTGGCCACCGACGAAATCGGGGAGATCCGGATCAAGGGGCCGAATGTCATCAAAGCCTATTTCAATCGGCCGGACGAGAACGCGAAGTCGTTCGTGGATGGTTATCTGCTGACCGGCGATATCGGTTTTGTCGATGAAGACGGCTTCTTTTTCATCGTTGATCGCAAGAAGGATATGATCATTTCCGCTGGATTTAACGTCTACCCCCGCTTTATCGAGGAAGCCATTTACGAACATCCCGGTGTCGCCGAGGTGATCGTGATCGGCATTCACGATGACTATCGGGGCGAGGCGGCCAAAGCCTTTGTCACTTTGAAGCCAGGTCAAGCTGAGTTCTCATTGGAGGAACTCAAAGTTTTTCTAGTCGACAAGATCGGCAAGCATGAAATGCCAACTGCGCTGGAATTTCGGGCGACGCTGCCAAAGACGGCGGTTGGCAAATTGTCCAAGAAGGAACTGGTCGCCGAGGAGAGAGCTAAACGGGCGCGTTGAGGATCTGAAGCAGCTGAAGCCCCATGGGTCAGGCGAAACTCGGTTGTGACGTGGTGCGATCTGTGTGCTATGACTGCCACAGGCCAGCACAACGGTGGTCTGGCTCATCGAGCCCAACCGAGAGCGTCCCATGAGACTCGGTTTGTTCTTCTTCCTCGCGGCGATACCGCTGATCGAGATTGCGCTGTTGGTCAAAGTCGGCCAGGCCATCGGCACGTGGTGGACGCTTGCGATCGTTCTGGCCTCGGCCTTTGCCGGCATGTATGTGCTGCACCGGCAGGGATTTGCGGTGATGCAACGAACCATGGAAGCCATGGCCGCCGGAAAGCCACCCGTCGGACCGATGGTCGATGGCGCGTTTCTGATGTTGGCCGGGCTGCTCCTGATCACACCGGGACTGATGACCGATGTCATGGCTTTGTTGCTGTTGATCCCGGTCGTGCGGCACAGGGTGGCAGCATGGAGTGTCCGCAAGGTTCTCCGCTCAGCCTATGTTCGCACGTCGACCTTCAGCACCGGAAGCACGACCGGCCCCTGGCCCGGCCAACGACCGAATGAGGCGCCGCAGCCTGATGTCGCTGATCCGGCTGCCGGGCCGGTGATCGACGGCGAGTTCGAGCGGGTTGACGAGCGCACGGTCGATGCGCGCCGCCAGGGCTACACCAACGGTAGCCGGCCCGCGGCTGGAGATCGGCAGTGACCGCCGCGTCGGCTGACCCTAAGCCTTAACCATCACGGCGACGAAAAATCCATCTGTCCCGTGTGATGCGGGGGTCAGAAGCAGTGTCTCCAAGCGGCCATCGGCAGATGCCGGGGCCGCACCGGTCAATGTGCCCGCTGACGCAGTGGCCCAGGCTTCAGCGGTCGGGATCAGCCGGAACGCAGGGTTGGCCGCCAGGAACGCCTCAATTTGGCTGGTGTTTTCCTCAGCAAACAGGGAGCACGTCACATACACCAGGCGGCCCCCAGCGTGGACGTGCCTGGCTGCAGTGGCCAAGACGTCGCGCTGTTCTTTTTGACGCTTCAAGAGGCTGTCAGCCTTGAGGCGCCACTTCGCGTCCGGCTTGCGCCGCCAAGTGCCGGAGCCTGAACACGGTGCGTCAACCAACACACAATCAAACCGCGGCCCCAGCGCCGCCAGTGCAGCCTTGTCACCGGCTGTGATGGGTTCGATATTGGTCAGACCGGCGCGCGCGATGCGCTCGATGATCGGTCGCAGGCGGAACTTGTCGTCGTCGTAGGCGAAGATTGCACCTTTGTTGCCCATGGCAGCTGCCATCGCGAGGGTCTTGCCGCCTGCACCCGCACACAGATCGAGCACGGTTTGGCCTGGTTTCACGCCCGTCAATGCGGCCGCAATCTGGCTGCCTTCATCTTGGATTTCAAACCAGCCGTGACCGTGGCCGATCTCGGCCTCAAGGTTGGGGTGTCGATTGCTGCCTTCAGGCAGGGGAATCCGCAATCCGAGCGCTGAATGCGAGGTGACAATTGGCTTGTGCCGAGCCAATGCGGTCAGCACCGACGAGCGGTCCGTCTTGACGGTATTGACGCGAATATCGACGGGTGCACGTGACGCTAGGCCCTGACCTTCTGCCGCCGCACGAGCACCAAACAGGGCTGCGAACTGCGCCATCGTCCATTCCGGAACCTCGGCTGCGACGTACGCAGGCACCTCCCGGTCCACAGGTTTGGACAAGTTGGCCTTTTCGGCAGGGGACAAGGCCTTGGGAGCGTGTGTGCCACCGTCGCAGATGGCTGCAATCGCATCGACCGACAGTCCCTGCGCCGTCCGCAAGGCCCCGAGGACACCGGCTCGTGCCGAATGTGCGCCCATCAGATGCTCAGCGGATGCGCGCCGTCTCAGACTGTCATAAACCAGATTTCCGATTGCCGCCCGATCGCCCGAACCGGCATAGCGATTGGCTTTACCCCAATCGGCGAGGGCTGCCGACGCGGGCCGATGATGCAACTGCATCTCATGCAGAACATTGATGGCGGCTTGAACTTGAGCGGCGGGACGCATGCGGAACTCTTTCGGCAGGGCGGACAAGACAGCTCTCGGCCCGGGCGCGAGACATGGACGCAATCGTCGGTCCTGCCAAGTCTTCAGTTGCCACAGTCTTCAATTGCCACAGTCCGGCGCGCTTCTTGATTGGATACGAACTAACACAAACTCAAGCCCAATGCTGGGTCGGACTTTCAGCGGTCAACCAACCTGGATCTGGCCGGTCGTGCTCAAGGCTCTGACGGCGCTGATGATGCGCGCCGCCACCAAGGCGATGGCCAGCACACGGCAGCCGATTGGCAGGCAGTATCAGCCCGCACGCGGCGCGGATTTCAGCATGGCACTGCCAGCGACCGTCCGGCGCGCGATCCATTTCACTAAAATGCCCTCCAGCTCGGCTTTTTCAAACGGCTTGGCAAGATAGTCATCCATGCCAGCATCGAGGCAGCGCTTTCGGTCTTCGGCAAATGCATTGGCCGTCAACGCAATTACGGGCGGCACACGGGCCTTTTGGGTCGCACCATCATTGAGCTTTTTGATCCGGCTCGCGGCTTCAAGCCCATCCATCACAGGCATGTGCACGTCCATCAGAACGAGGTCGAACGGTACGGATTTGGCCATCAGAGACGCGCAGACGGCCTCAACCGCTTTAAGTCCATCGGCGACGTGGACGACGTCGCAACCACATTTTTCAAGCATTCGGCGGGCAAGCAGGGCGTTGATATCGTTGTCTTCGACCAAGAGGATGCGTGCGTAGGGTGAGGTCATCCGGGTGTGGACGGCTTCCAACGACGGACTTTCGCGGCGCCGACGGAGCATCGGTCCCTGCTCGATGTGTTCGAGCAGGCAGCCAGGTCGGACCGGTCGCAAAAGATAACCATCAAAGCCTGCGCGCTCAATCGCTGCCAATCGGTCGCGCGGTGCGGCATCAAGTATCAGATAACCGGTCACCATCACGGCAGGGTCGGCAACGCGGCGTGCCTCGGCGAGGATTTGTCGGCTTGCGTCCAGCGTTTGCCGCCCATCGACGATGACCACGGTGAACGCTGCATCGTTGTTGGCTGCAGCGGCAATCACGGGGCCGGTTTCCGTCGCCAGGCTTTCGGCGGCTGCGATGTGCGCACCCTCGAGCGTCAAGCGCAAAGCGGTTCTCTGGAACCCTTCCGGCATCGCGAGCAAGACGTGTTGCAATCCCGGTTGTGGCTCGGCGCGCCGCGTTGGCACAGCATGATGCTTCAGGTGCACGACCGCTTGAAATTCGGAGCCTTGGCCAAGCGTCGAACGGGCCGTGACATCGCCGCCCATCGCCCGAGCCAGGCGCCGTGAAATCGCCAAACCAAGGCCGGTGCCACCATGCACGCGACGCCGGGCCTCGTCACCTTGCTCGAATTCAGCAAACAATAGGCGTGAAGCCTCCGGTGAGATGCCGACCCCCGTATCCTTGACGGTAATGATCACCCGGATATGGTCGGCGTCTGATGGCTCGAGTGGTACGCCATGCGTCGGGCACGCGCAGGCGATGTCGGTGGTCACCGCGACGAGCACGCCGCCTGTGTCGGTAAACTTGACTGCGTTGCCAACCAGGTTGGTGACGATCTGGCGGACCCGAACTTCATCTCCGAGGCCAAGACGCGGCACGACCGGATCGATGGCCCAGGCCAACTCGATGCCTTTTTCACGCGCGCGCGGGGCCAACAACTCAACCACCGCCTGGACGCAGTCCTCAACTGCAAAAGCCGCTTCATCGAGATCTAAACGGCCGGCTTCGATCTTGGAGAAATCGAGGATCTCATCGATCAATGATAGGAGCGTTTTTCCAGAGCGCGTGACGGCGCCAGCATAAGTTCGCTGCTCGGCCGTCAGTTCAGTCTCACTCAACAGAGCGGCCATCCCGAGAATGCCGTTCATTGGTGTGCGGATTTCATGGCTCATAGCCGCAAGAAAGCGCGACTTGGCGCGGTTGGCCGCCTCTGCCTGATCACGCGCCTCCATGAGTTCCGCCTCCGTCCGTCGCTGCTCGGTGTTGTCACGGCCGACACATTGCGTTTCGGTGACCTCGCCCGCACGGCTGGCAGCTGCGTGTTCTTCAAAATCGAACCATTTCACCCCCTGGGCCGTTTCAACTTGCAAAGCGAAACGTTGATGGCGTCGTTCCGCGCCGATCAATGGCGGAGGCAAGTCACCGGAGCGGATCTCTGGCGCGAAAACCTGACCCAAAACGCCACGTCGTGTGACACCGAAGACGCGGCAGTAGGCATCGTTCACAAACGTCAGCCGGCCTTCGGCGTCGCGGCGCAGGATCACGTCCTGCTGGGCTTCAAGCAGATCGCGGTAACGGGTTTCGTTGTCCCGAGTTTCCCACTGAACGTCCTTGAGTTGCTCGATCACGCCTTCGGCGCGCTCACGTAAACGCAACACGCGCGACTCGTCCGATAAACCAGCCGGGCCCGACGCCGCAGGACTGCTGCGGCGCGTGCCGACAAGCGCTGTGGCGCTGGATCGGATGGCTCCCCAAAGCCGGACCGAAAATGATGGCTGTCGTAACACGCTGGACTTAGGTTTCTTTTGACGCCAATTGTTGCGTCCCAAACAACCATGCCAGCGTTGACAACTACTTAGCGCGCCGGCCGCCAGAAGTCTTGAATTGTGCTGAATCAGCACGCCTCGTATCAATTGCAATCGTTCCATAAGAGAAAGTTCATCATCATGGGACCACTGGCTGGATTCACCATCATCGAACTCGCGGGCATCGGCCCGGGACCGTTTGCCGGGATGCTGCTCGCAGACCTCGGCGCCAAGGTGGTCCGCGTCGACCGTCGCGAGGACAGTGATCTCGGCGTGCCCGGCAAGGCGGCCAAATATGATGTGCTGGCGCGAGGGCGGCAGTCGATCGCCATCGATACGAAAAGTCACGCGGGTCGGGACATTGTCATTCAATTGTGCGCCAAGGCCGACGGCCTCATCGAAGGTTTCCGCCCCGGTGTGATCGAGCGTCTGGGGATCGGTCCAGATGTGCTGCTGAAGGCTAATCCAAAACTGGTCATTGGCCGCATGACAGGCTTTGGCCAGGAAGGTC
>JAYSUN010000666.1:0-7693 GCA_043719045.1 Hyphomicrobiaceae bacterium
TGACGTGCGTCACCCGATGGCCTGCCATAACGGCAACCGCTTGCATGGCGCCGATCTGATACGCAACCATACGCTCGATCTCGGCCATACTGTCGCCGCGGATGATCCGACGGCCGAAGCCATCCCGGTCATTGAAGCTCGGATGCGCACCGATGGCGACGCCGTTGTTCTTGGCGACACGTGCCGTCTCGTACATCACGTTCCAGTCGCCGCCGTGAAAACCACACGCCACATTTGCCGACGTGATGATCGACAGCATGGCTGCATCATCGCCCATTGACCACGAGCCATAACTTTCACCCACGTCGGAATTGAGATCGATGCGCATAGGTCTGAAAGCCCCAATCTAGTGCCGAAGTTGTGGGATCGTGAGGCTTTGCAGCCTTCTGCGTCAAGACGTCTTTGGCATACCGTTGATGACCAAGGCTTGCTATCCGCGGCATAGTCTCGGTAAACAGACGCCTGCACGAACGCCCTGTCATGTTGTAGGCTAGCCATGTCCATTGCGCCGTCTGCCATCAAACTGCCAATCAAAGCGCACGAACACATGCGGATTGCGGGCAAGCTTGTGGATGCCGATGAGCGTGTTGAGGTGCGCAATCCCTACACCGGAAAAATCGTAGCAACTGTCCCGGCTGCCAACCCCAAACAGGTTGCCGAGGCGTTCAAGAAGGCCAATGCCTATCAACCAAAATTGTCGCGTTATGACCGACAGAAAATCCTGCTGAGGACTGCCGAAATTCTGGCCAAACGCCGCGACGAAATCGCCGCCGTCATTACCGCTGAATCCGGGTTGTGCTGGAAGGATTCCACCTACGAGGTGGGTCGAGCCTACGATGTTTATTCCCTGGCTGGTCAACTTGCCATTCGCGATGATGGCGAGATCTACTCATGCGATATTACGCCTCATGGCAAACCCCGCCGCATTTTCACCTCGCGCACGCCTTTGCTTGGAGTGCTGTCCGCAATTACGCCGTTTAATCATCCCCTCAATATGATCAGTCACAAGTTGGCGCCTGCGATCGCAACCAATAACCGAATTGTCGCCAAACCGACGGAACTCACACCGCTCACGGCACTGGTTCTTGCTGACATCTTATATGAAGCGGGCCTGCCGCCCGAAATGCTGTCGGTCGTGACTGGCAACCCACGAACGATGGGCGATGCCATGATCACCGATCCTCACGCGGATGTCGTCACCTTCACGGGCTCGGTCAAGGTTGGCAAGTATATTGCTGATAAAGCTGGCTACAAGCGTTTGGTTCTTGAGCTCGGAGGCAATGACCCGCTGATTATCTGTGACGATCTTTCCGACGCGGATCTTGATAAAGCCGCCGAGCTTGCCGTCCAAGGTGCGACCAAGAATTCAGGTCAGCGCTGCACTGCCGTGAAGCGGATCCTATGTGCCGAGAAAGTTGCCGATAAATTTGCAGCCTTGGTGTTGGCCAAAGCTCGGAAACTCAAGAGCGGCGACCCGCTCGACCCGACGGTCGACATCGGCACTGTGATCCACGAGGCCGCGGCAAAGTTGTTCGAAGCGCGCGTGATCGGTGCCGTCAAAAAGGGCGCCAAGCTGTTGCATGGGAATGACCGCAAGGGTGCCCTGTACCCCGCGACCGTCGTCGATCATGTCCCATACATGTGCGAACTGGTTCACGAAGAGACGTTCGGACCGGTGATTGCGATTATCAGGGTGCCAAATGATATCGACGCCATTGTCAAGATTTCTAACTCGACCGCGTTCGGCCTATCCTCAGGTGTCTGTACCAATCGGCTGGATACGGCGATTAAGTTCATCAATGGCCTGCATGTCGGGACGGTGAACATCTGGGAAGTGCCGGGCTATCGCATTGAGATGTCTCCCTTCGGCGGCATCAAAGACTCGGGCCTTGGATACAAAGAAGGCGTTTGGGAGGCCATGAAGAGCTACACCAATGTCAAAACCTACTCGCTTCCCTGGCCGAACGAGACCTGAGGCGTCGAAACTTGCGAGGTTAAACTACTGACGTCACGTTTTGTTTGAAAATTTTGTCCGTTCACCGATGACGGGCTAACCGGAAAAGGCATTAACCTGTTGAAACGATTGGTACCGCTTCTCCGGCTTGAACGGAGGACCTCCGGTTCCACAAACCGGCGCTCTAACCAACTGAGCTAAAGCGGCATTCCAATTGCCTTTGCCGCGCGCCACGTGCACCAGCTATACTTCCCATTAGTCCCCTGAAGCCGATCTGCCAAGCCCCTTTGATCGCGCGAAGGCGTCAGAGCCAGCTTCTTCATGCGCCAAAAGCCAAGAGCTGTCACTTGGTCGGCAATGACTGCGGCAGCATTCGCGTCTGTCTTGGAGCTTGAACTGGTCCAACTCCCCAGCCGTTACCGCAGGTTACGCGCGGGGCAACCGCCGAAGTCGAATGAGATGACCTTTGGCCGCGCGAACCCAACCCTGCGAACGCATCACCATGGCGGCTCCTGCGGGCGGTGAGCCACACCGAGGCGTTACATTGGTTTTGAGGTTCGGGCGAGGAAACCACGGATTGCTTCGCGCGCTGCTTCGGTCGCAGCAACAGTGCAGAATGCCTCGGTCGTATGTCCAATCTCCGGCCGATAGTCATTGAAGCGCATGAAAGCAGCGTGGCCAAGGCGCATCGCGACCTCCGGTTTCGCGGCGAAAGTCCGTGCCAGGCCGCGGGCTTCGGAGAGCAATGCAGCATCCTCGACAACGCGGCTGACCAAACCAAGACCAGCAGCTTCCTCAGCTGAAAAACTCCGCCCCGTAAACAGCAGCTCGAAGGCGCGGTGACGGCCAATGATGCGTGGCAGGTGAATGAAGTGGATCGCCGGAAGCAAACCGACATCGACCTCGGGATAGCCGAAGGTGGCACTTTTGCCCGCCAGAATGACGTTGCATTGGATCGACAGCGTCATGCCACCGCCGCGTGCAGCGCCGCCGACAACGGCGATCGAGGGCTTGCCCAGATGATACTGAACATCGGCAAGTTCGATGTAGAGTTTCTCAAGCAACCGATGGACCGCGAGCCCGTCGGCGGCCAGCACACCGTTCAGATCAATGCCCGCGCAAAAGATTTTTGGCAGCGCGCTGGTCAGAATGACGGCTCGAACCGCGTCATCGGCCCCGGCTCGCCGCAACGCCGCGATCAGCTCCTCGAGGTAGGGGACGTCGAGCGCGTTGACCGGCGGCGCACTCAGCGTGATTTCTGCGATGTGATCAGCAACGCTCATACTGACGCGGGTCATGCGACTGTCTCCTGATGGCTCGGCCGGTGCCAACATCACCGGACAGACACGGCATCGCAAGCGCCAACTTAGGCTTGTCAACTTAGGCTGCGCCGAGCCCTTGTCGCTGTGTTATCCATTGTTTGATCTTAGGGCTTAAGTTCTTTCATCCCCGCGTTGGGCGGGACCCAAGCAAACATGTTACAAGTGGATGTCTGCATAGTTTCCGCCCCACCTCTTGGCGCACAGCGCATGCCGCGGGACTGACGGAGTTTGTTGGATGGTAGAGGCAAATTCGAACCAGTGACGGTTCGGCACAGCATTAGACTCGATCAACGCCTGCCGGTTTGATTTTCACCAGCGCAGTGCAATGACGCCAACCACGAACAAACGGCGCACACAGCGAACCAACCAACGTGTGCGGATTGTGGAGCCCTTCGTGGGCGTCAGGGACTACGCCAAAGCTCAGTTTTTCTCGGGTCCGAGATGGGATGTGGAGGGTCCCGAACAACCAGTCAAAGACGGCAAGAGCGCTGCCCATGTTTTTGTTGAAATGCGCCGGATTGGTCGAGTGATGGATCTGATGATGCGCTGGACTGATAAACAGGCGCCCGAGGAGGCCGGTAAAAGGGATCCAGAGTTGCGTGTGTTGCAGCTGCAGGAACAGATACGCTGCCGCAAACAAAAAGAAGCTGCTTTTGAAAGCCGTTCCCGCGTCTAGTGACAGTCCAAAAACGAAGTGTAGGGCACCATTCATGATGCCGCCGGTCAGCGCCAGAATGTTGGCAAACTTGATGCTGTCGACCGGGTGCATCCGCCACGTCGTCAACGGCGACAAGACTTCAGCCTCATGATGGACCCGGTGAAACTGCCAGAAAAATGCAAACCGGTGCGACGTTACATGATCAATGTAATAGCCGAACTCATAGGCCAGATAGAGCATGATCGAACCGATCACGGTCACAGCCATATCGCTGAGCGTCGTTGCTTGCAGGGGGCCAAATAGCCCGACCAATCCGGCGTAAGTGTATTGCGTGATCAGCAGCGCAGAGACGATGAACCAGCCGAGAACCAGCCCCAGCACTTTGGTATTGGCAATGACAAAAAGGACGTCGAGGCCGTGCGAGCGATGCCGAAGGTAGCCTGGCGCAAAAACAATGCGTAGCATCCGCCACGAACGCGTTCGTTTGAGGGTCCGACCGCCGCGGGTGCCGAGGAACAAGAGGCCGATCAACAAACCGAAGCTGAGCGTTGCCAGCGAGTAAATCGTGTCCGGGTAGGTGACAGCCGTGAACAGCATGCGGTATCCAAGGCTGGACGTAACCGTTGGCTCGGGCATCAAAGACGTGATCATGGCAAAGGTGATGCCAGCGGCGACAATCACCGCCACCAGGACCACCAGTGCGGCAGCTACGCCGCGATTGGCCTTTGGCTTGGATTGGGCGCCAGTCAATGGATGTGCGAACGCGACCATGGGAATCCCGTGCCGTGAGTGCAGAACTTCTGGTGTAGCTTGGGTTTGGCTAAGGCGTGATTAAGATTTGACTTGATCCACGGTGCATCCGACGCATTTCAACCGGCAATGGTAGGCAGGAACCAGGACAACAGGCGCGAAGGGATGACAACGGCTATGGACCAAGGTCATTGTGTCATGTCCCATTGAGATCATGCCGACCTCATTCAGAAACCAAGGACGACCGCATGCCAGCCCCGTTGAAATCTATCGAGTCCCCGACCACGCCGAGGGCGATTGTGGCTGGCACGCGCATTGGTCATGTGCATCTCAAAGTCGCGGACCTGGACAGAGCCATCAGCTTCTATTGTGGCGTGCTCGGGTTCGAGCTGAAGCAGCGCTACGGTCGTCAGGCGGCTTTCATTGCAGCCGGTGACTATCATCACCATATCGGCCTCAACACCTGGGAGAGCCAAGGCGGTTCGCCGCCACCGCCGGGCACTACCGGCCTGTTTCATACCGCAATACTCTACCCCACACGGGCAAGTCTTGCTGATGCACTTCGGCGCCTGTCACATGCCGGTATCCAACTCGATGGGGCCAGCGACCATGGCGTCAGCGAGGCCCTGTATCTGCGCGATCCTGATCAGAATGGTGTTGAGCTTTACTGGGACAAACCGCGGGAGCAATGGCCGGTGACGCCCGGTGGCGAACTCGCAATGTTTACCCGCCGGCTGGATCTGGACTCGTTGCTGAAAGAACCCGCACTTTAGGAGCCGCTTTGCGTATCGAGTTGTTATACACAGCGGCGTGGATGGAACCTGATGCCTCGACGGCTGCCGACTTCGACATCATCACTCCCGCCTGAAAGGTCTGCAATGACTCCGATCGTCAAACAGCAGTTGGCCCCTCACGGTGTGCTCCGCGCCGGCACCAATCTGAGCAACTTCCTGCTGGTGACCGGCAAAACGGCGGCCGGCAATCCCGTCGGCGTTTCGCCTGACATGGCGGCCGAGATCGCGCGTCGGCTGCACGTGCCGGTGTCATATGTGACGTTCCCGCAGCCCGGGCTGCTCGCCGACAAAGTCGATACCGATACCTGGGATATCGGCCTCATCGGCGCGGAACCACAGCGGGCTGAAAAAATCACTTTCACGCCAGCATACGTCGAGATCCAATCGACTTATATGGTGCCCCCGGGCTCGACCATTAAAACGATCGCCGACGTCGACCGAGCGGGCGTGACCATTGCCGTCACCGCGCGCACCGCTTACGGGCTGTGGTTGGAGCGCAATGTCAAACACGCCAAGCTTCTCTGGTGCGAGACGATCGATGCGTCATTCGATAGGTTCGAGCGCGAACAAATCGATGTTCTCGCGGGCCTCAAGCCGCGCCTCGTTTCCGATGTGAAACGCATGCCCGGCGCAGCGATCCTCGATGGCCAGTTTTCAGCCGTTCAGCAGGCCATCGGTACGGCCAAGCGCAACGTTGAGGCAGCTGCCTTCCTGCGTGACTTCGTCGAGGAGGTCAAAACTTCGGGCTTTGTCGCGGCGCTGATTGCCAAACACCGGGTCGAGGGTTTGTCGGTTGCGGCCAAGGAGTGAGGCAAAGGCATATCTAAGCCGCGAAAAGTAGCCACATTCACAGTCTAGCATTCAGCTATTCTGCGCCGCCGCGGAGTCATCCGTTGTTCGGCTGAGCGCGGTACCAGTCGCGAACAACGGTCAACCTTTCATGTCCGGCCTCCTGGTCAAGCCTGCTGGCAGCGCCTTCTTTCGTCCTGGCGGGCGCGAGGGACTCTGGTGGCCGGATCCCGAGGACGACGATCACGTCACGTGTCCGTTCGATTTTGTCGAAGTCAAAGGCGAGGACGCGGCGGCCGCGATCACTCAACTCCGCCTGAAACACCCCGATCAAACGCCGTTGATGTTCGGCTCACCGCATGAGGCGGCGCTCCTGTTTGAGCGCATGGAGCTTTTCGACGAGACGCCAGAAGACTGGCTTGCTGGCACGCCCTCATTTGATCTCGACACTTGGTTTGAAGAGCGCGTGTCCGAGGTCAAGGGCTGGCAAGCCCAATCGGGCAAAGTTATCCCCGAACGCGGCCCTTGGCCGAAACACGACACGCGCTGGATGAACCTGACGGTTCCGAAAGATGCCATTTCAGACACGTTCCATCCCATCATCGTTGTTGGCTTGATCCCGACGTCCGAGTCGCCGGATGTGGCGGCCCATCTCAAGTTCGGTGGCTGGAACGACTGCCCAAAGCCGCCGGTTCATGTTGCATTGGCCCGGGAGTGGCGTGATCGCTATGGCGCCGTGTTGGTGTCGCAGACTTACGAAACCTTGGAGTTCGTGGTCGCGCGTCCAGTGGCCAGCCGTGATGATGCCGAGCGATTGGCGCTGGAGCATTTTCACTACTGCCGGGAAAGCGTCCCCGATACGCTGCAAGCAGCGGCAGCCGAGCTGTTAGGCGCTCCAGTGTGGCATTTCTGGTGGGATTGAGTGGCCCGTGAGCGCAGGAGATGACAAGGGGCTTAATTGACGGACTCGTTGTGCCACAGGCAACAATCAGCTGGCGACCGGCCAGCGACCGGCCAGACAGTTGCAGCCGGCGCCGTTTGCGTCTATTGAGCAGCCGCATTGGGGTATAGCCAAGTGGTAAGGCAGCGGTTTTTGGTTCCGCCATCCCTAGGTTCGAATCCTAGTACCCCAGCCAATCCGGAACAAAACTGCGAACCGCCCTCCGGGCCACGCCCGCAGGCTTTGCGCCACCCGTAACAATCTGTTCCAGAACGTCTTTCCGACCGCAAATGCGGATTTCTCGGTCATTAACCTCGACCCGGTCGACCAACGAGCCGAGGTAGGCCTTGCGGAACGCAATGTCGCCAGACGCCAAGTGCTCCCGCATCGATGTGCTGAATTGGCCGACCAGTTCGGGCGTGAGCCGGATTGCCTCCCGCGAACCGGCCTTCAATCGGTCCAACGCGGTTGCCGCCGCTTCGCGGC
>JAYSUN010000667.1:0-7685 GCA_043719045.1 Hyphomicrobiaceae bacterium
TGATGTAGGCGAGTTCGGCTGCTGTCAGGAATGAGTTGATGCAGGTGAAATACAGCCCCGCCCGCTCGGGCCCGCCGCAGGCTTCCAGATAGCGTGCATTGTTCTCCATGAAGATCGCGACGTGATCGAGCCGCTTGAGGCCTAACTTGCGGAACAGATGCGCCAGCCGGTTATTGCGCGCCTCCAACTCCTGATAGGTCACGGCCTCGCCCGAGTTCGCCATGATGAAGGCCGGCTGCAACGGCCGAAGTTTGACATGCTTGCCGGTGTACATCAGGCGTGTCCTCGTAGCTTTGTTTGTTGGCAGTTTAACGAGCCATTTCGGCTTCGCCTAGTCTGCTGTTGAGTTAGCTATCGAGCCTCGTTTTGACGCTCTGGCATTGGCCCGGAAATTCGACCAAGATGGGACGCAACGACGTCGCCAAACCCCCGCTGCTGCACGAGGACCACGCCATGGCCAACCGTCCCGCATTGCTCACCCACCCTGAACGCGCAGCCGCACTGGTGCAGCTGCCGGGCTGGCATCCCGTGCACGGCCGCGATGCCATTCTGAAGAAATTTAAATACAAAGACTTCAGCGAAGCCTTCGCCTTCATGACCCGTGCGGCCCTGGTGGCTGAAAAACTCGATCACCATCCGGAGTGGTCGAATATCTACAACAAGGTCGATGTGATCCTGTCGACCCACGACGCCGGCGGTCTCACCGCCCTCGACATCAAACTCGCCGAAGCCTTGAACGCAATCGCCGGCCCATAGGGCACAAACGGCCATTGCCCGCTTGCGCCATGCGGTCCCGTGATCCCCAGATCATGCGCCGTAGAGGAAGTTTGGCAGC
This sequence comes from Hyphomicrobiaceae bacterium, assembly GCA_043719045.1. Lineage (GTDB taxonomy): Bacteria > Pseudomonadota > Alphaproteobacteria > Rhizobiales > Hyphomicrobiaceae > JABFRJ01. The sequence continues at coordinate 836 of JAYSUN010000667.1, forward strand.
CAGAGCGTGAGGCCGGGCCAGATGTACATGAAGATCATGCAGATGATGACGATGATCATATACGGCATCATGCCCGCGAAAATCTGATTGATGGTCACGTGCTTGGGTGCGACGCCCTTCAGATAGAAGGCCGACATCGCGACCGGTGGTGACAGGAAGGCGGCCTGCAAATTGACGAACACCAACACGCCCCAAAGAATCGGATCGATGCCGAAGTGTTTCAGTAGCGGCAGGAAGATCGGCACAAAGATCACGATGATTTCGGTCCACTCCAGCGGCCAGCCGAGCACGAAGATGATCGCTTGCGACAGGATCATGAACTGCAGCGGTGTCAGGTTCATCGATAGAACCCACGTCTCGATCAGGGCTTGACCGCCAAGCAGGGCGAACACCGCTGAAAAGATCGCCGAGCCGACAAACAGCCAACAGACCATCGACGTGGTTTTGGCGGTCAGGAACACGGCCTCCTTGGTGCGGGTCCAATTCAATGTCCTCGCCTGCAAAGCCAGCAGGAACGCACCGGCTGCGCCGACGGCGGCCGACTCTGTGGCGGTGGTAATGCCGAACAGAATGACCACGAGGACCACGACGGTGAGCAAGCCGAGCGGCATGATCGACGTTGTCAGCAGTTTGATGATCACCAATTTTTCGGCATGCATGCGCTTGTAGTAGACCGCCATGACCATCGCCATGATGGACGAGATGATCGAGAACCACATGACGAAGCCTTGCGGGGGGCCTTTTGGCGCTTCGGCGACAGCGACTGGTGCCGCACTTCCTAACGGTTGCAGGCCGCCGGTGTCATCGACGCTGATCCCGACTTGCTGGTGAATGACAATGAACCACCAGGTCAGCAACAGCGTTCCCGCAACAAATGTGAAAGGTACCAGCGAATAGCCCAGGTTTGACAACTGTGCGCGGTAGCCCATCGACTTGCCGTCGATATCGATCGCGCGGGCTTTGGCTGGCGAGACCAGCGACTTGAGCAGACCGACAAACATGTTGTTGCCGTAGGCCGCCTGGAACCGCGGGATCCAGTCCGGCACCGGAATCTTGAGTTGCTCCGGCGGCAGGGGCGGCGCGATTTTCGGATTGATCAGCGCCCAGCCGATGATATAGATCAGATACAAAAACGCCAGGAAAAAGCCCGGGAACATCGCGGCAGCATACAGCTTGACGACCGACTGACCGGCGACGGCGGCATAGACGATGATCATCACCGAGGGCGGAATCAGAATGCCGAGCGTGCCACCTGCGGTGATGACGCCGGCTGCGAGCTTCACGTCGTAGCCAGCTTTGAGCATGGGATTGAAGGCGATGACGCCCATCAGTACGACGACGGCGCCGACGAGGCCCGAGGCGATGCCCCAGAACGTGCAGACGATGAGGGTTGCGACCGCCAGTGATGCCGGCACTTTGCGGAAGGCCAACTGGATCGAGTAGAACATCTTGTCGACCAGTGCGCCGCGTTCCATCACGTAGCCCATGAGCACGAACAACGGGATCGAGATCAGCACGTCGTTGGTCATGGCGCCGTAAGTGCGTTGCACCATCAGATCGAAGACCAGATTGTCGGAGAAAGCTTGTCCGGATTTGAAATAAGCGATGAAGCCGAACAGGATGCCGAGACCCATCAGGGTGAAGGCGGTTGGAAAGCCGAGCATGATCGCCAACACGATCAGGCAAAGCATTGTCAGTCCAAGTGCTGGATCGCTCATGGTCATTCCCCGCCCCGACCGCGTTGACGCGCGGCTTCATCAATTTTGTTGGCGTTCTCAATGGCGGCTTTGCGAACGTCATCATCGACGTGCTCGCTGGCGGCCAGCTGCTGCTCGATGACGTCGGCTTCGGCGACATCTTTGAGGCGGCTTGGCCATTCCCCGGTTTTCAGACAGACGATACAGCGAACGACTTCAGCCACACCCTGCAGTGCGACTAGTCCACCTGCGATGGGGATGATGGCCTTGAAATGGTACACCGGTGGCCCGTCGGCCGTGGTGTTGGAATGCTCACCGATCCGCCAACTGTCGCCCGCGAACGAATAGCCCGCATAGACGAGTGCGAGAATGCCGGGAAAGAAAAACAGGAAGTACAGAATCAGATCGAGGATCGCCTGGGTGCGTGGCTTGAACGAGCTGTAAAGGAAGTCACCGCGGACATGGCCGTTCTGGGCGAGTGTGTAGGCGCCGCACATCATGAACAGCGTGCCGTAGAACATGTTCGAGGCATCAAAAATCCAGGCGGTCGGCTTATTCAGAATGTAGCGCTTGAAGACTTCGGCGCAGACCAGCAGCATCAGGCCGACGATCAGCCACGCCGCACCCTTCCCGATGAAGGTATTGAAGCCATCGATAGTGTGCAGAAATTTCTCGACGCCGCTCTTGCGACGTTCGGTTTCAGTTGTCATCAGATGTCCCCAACACTGCGCACTCGATCCGCATCTTTGATGTGGGCAAGAGGTTGAGAGGCGCAGGCATCGGCCCCGACAGCAAACGAACGTGACGCTGTGCGCTTCTCAGTCGATTGCTGTTTGGACAAGCGGCTGCCGCCCGTCCTCAGTCTCGTTCGGCCCAGACTTGTTCGGCCCAGACTTGTTCGCCCCAGACTTGTTCGCCCCAGACTTATTTTGCAGACCTGCGCGATGCGGGTGCCTCTCCCCTTCGACCTCGGTCAAGGGGAGAGGCAACGCATCAACCCTTCTTGACGCCGTTCGGGCCGAAGTAGTGATCGTACGCCATCTTGCGGCTGACGACGGTGTCTTGCTCCCACTGCGTCACGCGCTTGGCGAATGCGACCTGGCTCGCCACGATTTCCTTGAACAGCGGGTTTTCGGCGCTCTTCTTCTCGACGACGGTGTCGTAGATTTCGAGCTGCTTTTTCAAGATCGGGTCCGGGGTCTTGAAGAAGCGGACTTTATCTTTGATCTGCAGTTCGATGTAATCCTGGGAGTAGCGGTCGACAGCTTTCCAAGACATATCCGACGATGCCGCTTCAACGGCATTCGAGATGATCGCCTGCATTTTTGCGGGTAAAGCGTCGAATTTGGCTTTGTTGAAGGTGATCTCGAACTGTTCCGCGTTCTGGTGGTAGCTCTGCAACATGCAGACCTTCGAGACGTCAGCGAAGCCAAGCAAGCGGTCGGAGGAGGCGTTGTTGAACTCAGCTGCATCGAGAAGGCCGCGGTCCATGGCGGAGACGATTTCGCCACCGGGAAGTGCGTTGACGGCGACACCCATAGCGGTGAACACGTCAATCGAAATGCCTACCGTGCGATACTTGATGCCGGCCAAGTCTTCGAGCTTGGCGATCGGCTTTTTGAACCAACCGAGCGGCTGTGTCGGCATCGGACCATATGGGAACGAGACCACGTTGGCGCCGATTGAGGCATACAACTTGGCCAACAGTTCCTTGCCGCCGCCGTACTTGTGCCAGGAGAGCAGCATGTTGGCGTCCATGGCGTAGCCTGGGCCGGAGCCCCACAGTGCAAGTGCGGTCTGTTTGCCGTAGTGATAGACGAGTACGCCGTGGCCGCCGTCGAGGGTGCCCTTGGATACGGCATCGAGCAGCTGGAATGCCGGCACCACCGCACCAGCCGGAAGTACATCGATCTTCAGATCGCCACCGGTCATGTCATTGACTTTTTTGGCGAAATCGAGAGCGTACTCGTGGAAGATATCCTTGGCCGGCCATGTGCTTTGCCAACGCATGGTGATCGGGCCCTGGGCGCTTACGACAGCAGGAGCCGCCACCGTCGCTGCGGCCGCAAGCGCGGAGCCCTTGAGAAATTTCCGTCGTGAAGATATGTTTTCCGTTGTTTTAGACATGTCTCGCTCCCTAGGTTGGACCACTTTTTTATTTGGGTCCTGCCGGATACAGTAAAGACATTCCGTGCGCAATCAAGCCATGCGGCCCGCCATCACAGACGGTCGCGAACCATTTATGCTGCGTCTGCGTTGCTTGGCGCGCTTAGCCCGCGTTGATGAGCTGAAACTGGTGATTGCGGCCCGGGCATGATGGAATGGGATCGATGCGGCGGGCTTTCGCGTGACGCTGGTCTCAGGTAACGGATGCACGACTGTAACACCTCAGAGCCTGACATGACCGAAACGATTTTGCCCCTTGCCGCCGATTTCCCGCCCGCAACCGAGGCGCAGTGGCGAGGCCTTGTTGACAAAATTCTGAAGGGTGCGGCTTTTGACAAGCGGCTGGTCACGCACACGGCCGACGGTCTCGCCATCAAACCTTTGTATACCTCAAGCGACGCCCGCGCCGTTCACCCATCGGTCCGCGGACCACGTCATGGAGTCGGCGGCAGGGTTTGGGACATTCGCCAGATCTGCGCCGAGCACGATCCGGCAGCCGCCAATGGTGCAATTCTTGACGATCTCAAGGGCGGAGTCACGTCGATCATTCTGCAGATCGCGGCACCCGGTTGGTTTGGCCTTGATTATCGCGAGGCATCGCTCGCCCGTGCCCTCGATGGTGTCTTGCTCGATGTTTGCCCGATCGCACTGTGTGCGGGCGAGTACACTCCGGATGCAGCTGGCAGTTTGATGGCCATCTGGCGCAAAGCCGGCTTGCAGGCGGCGCAGTTTCGGGGCGCCTTCAACTACGATCCGTTGGGGACACTGGCGATCACCGGCGCGCTGTACCAACCGCTTGAAAAGGCCCTTGCGATCGCAGCTGATCTGGTGGCCACGACGTTGCCGTTGCCGCAGGTTCAGGCGTTGATGGCCGATGGTCACACCTGGCACAAGGGTGGTGCCAGCGAAGCTGAGGAGCTTGGGCTCGTGTTGGCAACGGCGCTGGCCTATGTGCGCGCCGGCGAAGTCGCGGGGATGGCGCCGACGGAGGTGTTGCCCAAAATTGCGCTTGCCGTGGCCGTTGATGCCGATCAGTTCCTTGGCATCGCAAAAATCCGGGCTCTGCGTCGTTGCATCGCCCGCATCGCTGAGGCGTGTGGCGCGGCGGCGGCTGACACAACGCAGCTGACTGCGACCACATCGGTTCGCATGCTGACCAAACGCGATCCCTGGGTGAATATGCTGCGCACGACGATGGCCTGTTCGGCGGCGGCCATGGGCGGAGCTGATGCGATTTCGGTTTTGCCTTATAGCTGGGCCCTCGGGCGGCCCGACGCCTTTGCGCGCCGCAGTGCCCGCAACATCCACATGGTCCTGCAAGAGGAGTCGCATTTCGGGCGCGTGCAGGACCCCGCGGGCGGCGCCTTTTATGTGGAGGCATTGACGGCGGCATTGGCTCAGGCCGCGTGGGCCGTGTTCCAGGACATCGAGAGCCGGGGTGGCCTCGGTCGTGCGCTCCAGTCCGGCCACGTTCAAGCTCTGTTGGCGGCACAGAGAAAAATTAGGCGTGAGCGGATTGTCCGTGGTAAAATCGAGTTGACGGGGACATCGGCGTTCCCGCACCTTGGCGATGACGGCGCGAGCGTCGAGCCCTGGCCGCGCGAAACATTGTCAGCGGATTTGCCGGGCGCGAAGGTCACGCCGATGCTCTGTGAACGCCTCGCGGAGCCGTTTGAAAAGCTGCGGGATCGAGCGGATGTCGCGCGCGCTGCTGGTCAGTCACCGCAGGTGTTTCTGGCCACGCTCGGGCCGCTTCCCGTCCATGCGGCGCGGGCGTCTTGGATGCGCAATTTTCTCGCAGCCGGTGGCATCGAAGCCGTTGGCGATGCGCCGCTGTTGACGTCGACGGACGCCGGTCGGGCGTTCGCGGCCAGTGGGGCCAACATCGCTTGCCTGTGCTCGTCAGATAGGGTCTATGGCGAACTTGGCGAGGCCACGGTCGGCTTACTTAAAACGGTTGGCGCCAAGGCGGTCTACGTTGCCGGACAACCAGCGGCCGAAGCCACGTTGCGGGCTGCTGGCGTCGATGATTTTATTTTTGCCGGTGGCGATATGATCAAGACCTTGAGTGACCTGCATTCGCAACTTGGCATCTCCCCATGAAGCTGGTTCTGTTTGATTGCGACGGCACCCTGGCCGATAGTCAGAACGCCATCTGCGCTGCCATGGACGAGGCCTTCATCGGCCTCGGGTTGATTGCGCCGGGTCGTGCAAAAACCTTGGCGATTGTCGGCTTGTCACTGCCTGAAGCGTTTGCGGCCCTCGCGCCCGAACAACCGCAGGCCCGCCGGATTCGTTTGGCCGAGGGTTATCGCGCTGCCGCTCAGCGCTTGCGGCTTGCCAGCACCGAAGATCCGCTGTTTCCAGGGGCCGAGGCGGCCGTCCGACATTTTGCCGCCCGGGATGACGTGTGGCTCGGCATGGCCACCGGCAAGTCGCGGCGCGGCGTGGATCGGATGATCGCCCAGCATCGATGGGATGGTTTTTTTGACACGCTGCAGACCGCCGACGACAACCCGTCGAAACCGCATCCCGGCATGATTGAGCGGGCGCTGCGCGAAACCGGAGCCGATGCGGCGCAGGCTGTCATGATTGGCGATACCACTTACGACATCGAAATGGCGGCAGCAGCCGGCGTTCGTGCCATTGGCGTCAGCTGGGGCTATCATCCCGTCGCTGAACTGCAAGCGGCTGGTGCGGCTGAGATCGTTGACACCTTCGAGGCCCTGCAGCGGCTTCTTTAGGACTCTCTCCTTGCGCCGAGCGGCCGGCGCGCCACAGGCGTGTCGGTCGGCGCAAAGCAAAAACGGAGAACCGCACTGGCTGCGGTTCCAGGTGCGCGCCGAGCGGCCGGCGCGCCACAGGCGTGTCGGTCGGCGCAAAGCAAAAACGCGCCGAGCGGCCGGCTCCGCGAAGCGGTGTCGGTCGGCGCAAAGCAAGAGCGCGCCAATGCCAGCGAAGAGGCGCAGCGGGTGCCGCGGTGTGAT
>JAYSUN010000668.1:0-7683 GCA_043719045.1 Hyphomicrobiaceae bacterium
TGGCCAAATCAGCACCTGAGAAACCAGGTGTGCCGCGGGCAATGGTCTTGGCGTCGACATCCGGCGCCAACGGCACCTTGCGCATGTGCACGCGCAGGATTTTTTCACGGCCGCCGACATCCGGGTTCGGCACCACGACCTGACGATCAAAGCGGCCAGGACGCAGCAGGGCGGGGTCAAGCACGTCAGGACGGTTCGTCGCGGCCAGGATGATGACGCCCTCGTTGGCTTCGAAGCCATCCATTTCGACCAGCAGCTGGTTCAAGGTCTGCTCGCGCTCATCGTTGCCACCGCCGAGGCCGGCGCCACGATGCCGACCGACCGCGTCGATTTCGTCGATGAAGATGATGCACGGCGCATTCTTTTTGGCTTGCTCAAACATGTCGCGGACGCGGCTGGCGCCAACCCCGACGAACATTTCGACAAAGTCCGAACCCGAGATGGTAAAGAACGGCACATTGGCCTCGCCAGCCACAGCGCGGGCGATCAAGGTTTTTCCGGTGCCCGGCGGGCCAACGAGGAGAGCGCCGCGGGGGATGCGACCACCGAGCCGCTGAAACTTCCCGGGATCGCGAAGGAATTCGACGATTTCCTGCAGTTCGACCTTGGCTTCATCAACACCTGCGACGTCTTCGAAAGTGACGCGGCCATGACGTTCGGTCAGCAACTTGGCTTTGGACTTACCAAAACCCATGGCGCCGCCGCGACCTCCCGACTGCATTTGGCGCATGAAGAAAATCCAGATGGCAACGATCACCAGGATCGGCAGCCAGTTGAGCAGGATCGACATGATCTGGACTTCGTCGTCGGTCTGACGTGCCGTGATCATCACGCCTTTTTTATTCAGGCGCTCGACCAGCTGTGGGTCATCCGGGGCGACCACCTTGAACTGTTCCGCTTTGTCGCGATAGCGGCCGGTAATCCGATGGCCGCGGATCTCGACCTCGCTGACATTGCCCGCATCGACTTCGGCGAGCAGGCGTGAATACGGGATTTCTCCGGCCCGGGCTGTGCCGCTGGTGTTGCTCTGGAACAAGTTGAACAATGCCACCAACAGCAGGGCGATGATCACCCAGATCGCGAAATTGCGGAAATTCGAGTTCATGTTTGCCCTTTGTGCGCACGCCGGCTGCCGTTTGCAGCTCAGCCGTGAGCCCTGGTTCTAGATCGGGACGCTTCTCGGCAGGTTAACCAAAGGCACTTCCGCAGCCATAGCAGTCGCGAAAGTTTGGCACATGACGTGTGTTTGTCCGGGACGATAGCCCTGGACGCATGGAAGTTAAATAGGGATCTGCAGGATGTTTGCCAAGTTGACACGCGGCGCCTTAGATCAAATCGTCACCTGCCGGTTGGACGGGTCCGCAAGTCTGGCGGAGTTCCCGGCTTGGTTGCTAAGTCGGCAACCAGGCGGTCAGCTGCAAAGCCGAGCGTTGGAACACTCAGCAAGTTGCCCGTTGGAGAGCGCAACGCTGGTTGCACCTGGAGCACTTTACGGGGCAGATCGGGAAGCGGATGCGCCTGATCTTTCAGTGTTTTAATGCCATCGTCGGCAAGCGGGCCGATCTGGTTACCAGGCCCTCCGGGCGCCACCTGATGGACGCTGAAAGGGCCAAACCGCACCGGCGTCAGCGCGGCGTCGGCAGCCGGCAGGCGGAACAGTTCAGGGACCATCACGAGGCCCGCCGCGCCGACTTGCACCAGCGCACAACCATAAAAGGTCAACCCCGCAGGCATCGCCCAAGCCACCGCCTCGGTCATGTTTTCCAACTGGCCCAAGGAGAACGTATCAGGATTGGCGCTCAACCATGCCAAGGCCTGGGCCATGATGCGCAGTCGGATTTCTGCGGGATGCGACAGGAATAGGGGCCAATCGAGCCATGCGAAGCCAAGGTCGTCGACACGGATCCCTTGTTGTTGCTGAAAGGCGGCCACAACTGCGGTGTCGAGGGCAACGCTGGCACGCGCGGCCCGGTGAGCGACACGCGCCAGAGCGGCATGCTGCAGGCCGAGCTTGATCAACGTCGGCTCGAGCGTCCGCATTCGAACCCGCTCAAAGCGCTGATTGGCATTGGATGGGTCCTCGAGCCAAGTCGCGCCCTTTGTTTGCAGTGTGGCTTTAAGGCGCAATTTGGGAACGGCCAAAAGTGGACGAACGAGATCAACCCTGGGGCGCAGGGTTCGGACCGGTCGGATGCCGCCGAGGCCGTGCACGCCGCTCCCGCGGGAGAGCCGCATCAGCACGGTTTCGGCTTGATCGTCGAGATGATGGGCCGTCAGGATGGCGGCTCGACCGTCAAGACCCCGCTCGGTTTCGGCAACTTCGGACAACAGCTGGTATCTCAATGTCCGGGCCCATGATTGTGCCACAGGGGCCGTGGGCTGCGGACCGCTGTAGGTCTTGATCACATGCGCCAAACCAAGGCTGGCCGCGACTTTTGCCACCCAAAGTGCCTCTGCGGCTGATTCTGGGCGCAGACCGTGATCGACGGTGACCACGATGGCCTTCGCCATCGGCATGGCCTGCCGTTGCAACCAGTCAGCCACCAGATACATCAACGCCAAGCTATCGGCGCCGCCGGAAACGGCGATGATGAGATGATCGTAGGCGCTCAGGTCGGCAAAGGCTCGGTCAGTATCGCTGCTGACCAGAGGCGCCGTATCAGCTGACCGTTCCGTCACCTCATGCGCACCCAAGGCGCCGGCGCTCGTTGTCGGCCCGGCCCCTGACAGCGCCTGGCGCATTGGGGAACTTGATCGACAGCTCGCCGTACGATGAACATGCCGCATCGCGCTGCCCCAGTCGGTCGAGGGACATCGCGAGCTTCAGCAGACTATCCGGCGCTTTCGACGACCGGCCATAGGTCTGGTACCCCTTCAGGAAGGCTGCCGCAGCCTGTTTAAACAGACCACGCACATAAAACGTTTCACCGAGCCAGTATTGAGCATTGCCGGCCAATGGATCGTTTGGAAAGCGCTGCAGGAATTCCTCAAACGCGCCTTCTGCCGCGCTGTAATCCTGGGCCAGCAAAAGCCCATAGCCGGTTTCGTACAGCTGTTTCGACGACGCGTCCGAGACCTGGGTTTGCGGGGCGGGCGCAACCGGTTGAGCCCCTTGCCCGGTCGGAGGAGCATTGCCGCTGATGATCTGGCCAATCGGATCACGGTCCGGGATCACCGTGGTGTTGAAACCACCGGGCGCTGAACGTGGCGGGGGTTGTGCCGAGGCTGTCGGGCCCGGCAGAGGTAATGTGGCGGAGGGGCGGGGACTGCTCGCCGTGCTGCCCCCTGATGCCTTGACCTGCTGGGTCAATTGCTCGACCTGGGTCGCCAAGGCGCGAACTTGGTTTTCAAGGGCCTCGACGCGGCCCGGGTCGGCGCCACCACTCGAGGCTGGCATGACGGCGGGCGAACGCTGGCCGCCGCCGCCCTTGGTCAGCGATTCGAGCGTGCCGACCACAACTTGCATATCTACCAATTGCTCTTCAAGCTGTTCGACACGCTGACGCAAGGCCGCGTCACCCGTTGCTGCCGGCGCCTCGGCCGTTGGTGCCTTCTGGGCCGGCTGCGTGGTTTGCTTGGGCACCGATTTCGCCTGACCTTGCTGAGCCGCAACGGGACCGCCCGCGATAGTCAGCGCGATAGTTGCGAATGTTGCAGCCATCCCCGCGCGCAACATCTGTTTCGATAGCAATACGGTCATCTTCAAGCTCATTGGTCCTGCCTGTCCCCACAGCGCGGCGCCTCGATCTCCCGAAGCCATAACCGCCAAATCACTCGACCCGTTGGCATCCACGTCGCCATGTTCGCTGCGCCGGACGGGATGTCAACGGCGTGCGTCATCGGCGCGGCTGGATGCCGTCCACCGTTGAAACCCCCGGTGGTTGCCCGATCAACTGGCGACCGACCTGCTGCTGCGGCGGGTCAAAGCCAATACCGACTGGCACGCTGGTGATCGTCGTCACAACCCGGCGGTTCTGCAACGCGCAGCTTGGCTCAGCGCAACTCGAGATCAACTGATCGCGACCATGAGCCACAACCGAAACCCGGCTCGCTGTGACGCCAAGATCGTTCAGACGCAGTTTGACCGCCTTCGCACGTTGCTCCGACAAGCGGATGTTGGCGTCGTCCCCGCCTGCATCATCCGCATGGCCTGCAATGGTGATCTGGATCTCGGGATAACGAGCCAGCCAGCGCGCCTGTGCCGCCAATGCCACATGGCCACGCGCGCCCATATCTGTGCTCCCATCGGCAAAGAACAGTCGGTCGCCCGCGTGTTGTCGAAAATCTTCCGAAGCTTGGCGCACGCTGTAGGCCAACGGCAGTGACGTGTTCGGGCGCGCCGCTACCGCTGAGCCATCGACGGCGGGAGCAATCGGGATGGTCCGCAGGGGTTGCGCCGTCGGGATCGTGGCTGGCACCGGCCCAGAGGCCGCATACAAGCGCTGAATATCCCGTCGGGCGACGTCAGCCAGGGGGCTCACTGGATACTTGGCCACCAAAATCTCAAGCTTGCGTTGGGCCTGGCTATTTCGAGTTGCGTCCATGTCGCGACGGGCTTCGGCATAAAGGTGCGCCGCTTCCCGGTCGGCCGCGTCGATGGTTGCCCGGCGGGGCTCATCGGGAAGTGGGGATCGACGGGATCCCCACCAACCCGTTCGGTCACCGGACTGATCAAAGGGAGTCGATTGGGCCTGGGCAGGCGCGAGCACCAACTCCAGTTGTGCGGTTGCCAGCAAGGCCGCCACGGCTAGGGCCCATGGGCTGCGGTCGAACAACGAATTTGTCAATAAATGGGATCGCATCACATTGTCAGCCCGGAGCGAGTCGAATACCTTGCGTTCAGGCTCGCCATAGCAATACGGCCAAACTGAGGATTCCGTGACCGTGGACGGGGGCGCCCATTAGGCAATTTTGCGAAAATATCCTTACAGGTGCGGCTCAGTCCTGTAGGCAGTTGGTGGTCCTTCATGAGCGCCAATTCGGCAACTCACGATCAGTCGGCACCCTGCCGAGCGGACCGGTGGCACCTCAACACCAGCCCTGCAGCGGATCAACGACTAAACCATGGGCTTTCGACTCGATTTTCAGCAAGGCTTGAAAGCCCAGGTTCGGCATCTGTTGCGCCAAGAACTCAGCCGCGTCGTCACCTCCGTCGGCCGGTCCGGCGACAGAGGTGACGTGCATCAGGCGCGCAAGGTGATCAAGCGGGTTCGCAGCCTCTTGCGGTTGGTGACGACGCCCGCCAACGTCGTCGAGACGAGGCGACTTGATCGGTGCACCCGGGGCATCGCCCGCAGCTTGGCCGACGCGCGCGACACCGATGTCCGGCTGACCACATTCGAGCAACTCGCAAGCGCTATCGCACTCCATCCAGCCACGGCGGCTCGCATCGCAACAGCGCTGGAAAGCCAATCCAATCAAGTTGTGACCCCGCGATCAACAAGGGCTCCATCGGCCCAGTCTCAACTGACCCAAGCAATTGCGCGTGCCGTCGATCTCGCCGCAGACCTGCCGTTGTCAAAGGTGTCACGCAAAGCGGTGGTGGCGGCCGCCGGTCAGACCTATCGGCTTGGCCGTCGGCGGATGCGGCAGGCCGTTGAGACCGGCTCAGCAGAAGCCTTTCATGAATGGCGAAAAGAGACCCAGCGGCATTGGCGGCAGATGCACTTGCTACGGGATTTTTGGCCCGCGGAAATGGCCGTCAGAACCGCAACGGGACGCGCTTTGGCCGAGCATCTTGGCTCCGACCACGATTTGGAAGAGCTTGCAAACTGGCTCAAAACGCACACGAAGTTGCCTGCTCGCCGGCGCGTCCTGAATGCCATAGTTGACCAGCAATCTGAGCATCGTCGGCATGCGATCCGGCTTGGACAGCGCTTATTTGCTGAGACTGGACGGGCCTTTACGAAGCGGCTCAGGTCGTACGCGAACGCCGAACCGATACCGAGAAATGACTCGGCGGCAGAAATTGCGATACCGGCTCGACAATCCCTTGTTCAACGGAAGCGAGCCGTATAATTTCAGTCTGGGGGCGGGCTGCAGTTGGTTTCAACTGCCGCGGGGGCGAGTAACGACAATGACGCGAACGCGAAACGTGGGCGGGTACGGCGGGCGCAGTGTGTCGCGCGCATGCCTGCGATTCATCGGCGCGACGGCGTTGGCAATGGCCACGGCTGTGGCGCCGGGCGTCGGTCCGGCACGCGCCCAAAGTCCGGAGGCCGCAGCCCTGCCTGACCTCGAAAAACGACTAACCGATGCAAGAGCCGTGACCAAAGCCTATTCCGAGAAACTGAAGGTCCAGTTGAACGGCGCACTGAAGACGGTTGGTGCGAAGGCCGCCATCGGGGCATGCTCAACGATTACGACGGAAATGGACACGACATTCTCGGAGGAATTCAGCTTCGACTTGGGCCGAACGGCACTAAAACTCCGCAATCCTGAGAATGCCCCGGACGAATGGGAACGAGCCAACCTCGAGGCGTTCGTTAAACAGCTTGCCGGCGGCGCCGACCACAAGACCGTCGAGGCCTACGACGTCACGATGTCCAAGGAAGGTCAGAAACTGTTTCGCTATATGCGGCCGATCATGACCCAAGAAATATGTCTCGCTTGCCACGGCACGAGCGTCGCTCTGGACGTCAAAGCTGAGATTGCCCGCACCTACACCGACGACAAGGCCCTCGGCTTCAACATCGGCGAACTGCGTGGCGCCTTCACGCTGGTGCAAGAACTTGAATAACGACTGACAACAACCACTGGCGATGCGCCGAGCGCAACAGCTACTCGACAAACTGCAGAATAACGCCATTGGCGGCAGTGGGCGGCACTGTCACACGGCCGGTGCCTGCAATGGCGCCGCAACCGCTGACTGCGCGTTGGGCCGCGGCCAAGTCCGCGACCTGCAACACCAAACTCACGGCGCCGTCCTCTTGTAGGCTTGCAAGCGGCACGCCGGGGTGGCGTGCTTTCAACGTGGTGCGATCAATGAATTCAAAAACGCCCCGCTGACCGCCGCTTTCGACCCGCCAGGCCCCGTCGCCGATTTGATGCGCTGGCTGATCAATCAGACGGCTCATGTGTCTGGCCGCTGCCTCCGGGTCGGTTGCCAACAGCTCCAACCGGACAATCCGGTGCACCGTATTGGCGTGGCTCTGCAAATGCGGTAGCCAAACTGCATCCCGCGTGAAATGCTGGCAGGCAAAAATGCGCATGCCGCCGGGTTTCTCTGCCAATGGCCAGAGATAAGTATGGAACTTGGCCTCGGTCTTGGTGCCATCTGGCAGTTCGACCGGCCGGCTGAACTCGATCGGCCCGGTGGCTGCGATGCCACGGGCTTGCAACTCGGCGACGCCTGCTGTGGCGTCAACCGTGGTGAAAGCAGCCCGCTCGATGCCCTCTCGCTTTTCGAGCAAGGCGCGAGTCGGGGCATTGCGCTCGGTGGGCGTGAGGACGCCCAGCAATTCCATGTAGTCATTGCCAAACATCATGGTGTGATTGCCGGTGCCCATGTGCGCGCTGTGAGTGCCTCGGGGTGACACGGTGAAGCCCAATTTGGTCCACGTCGCCTCAGCCGCTGTGAGATCACGAACGACGACCACAATGTGATCCAGACCGACGAGGTTCTGCAGGGGCATGACTGGTCACTCTTTCGGACGGGCGCGGGAGGGTCGGCGGCCGCGAGTT